>JAHCIT010000009.1 GCA_026129095.1 Deltaproteobacteria bacterium | reverse complement strand
TCTCTGCTCGATGCTGATCTACGGCGAGGACTGGGTGGGAAAGTCCAAGACGGCGTCGGACTATGCCGACGGCATGGTCAACCCGCTGCTCATCAAGGACAACCTCGAACACCGGGACATGGACAGAAGTGTCCAGCAGTTCCTGCTCTCGGCCGCCACCGGGACGGTGAACCAGAAGCGCGAACGCGGAACCGACAGCGGAAACGTATACGAGCGCCTCTACAACCAGGTCCTCATCACCGCCATCGAACCCTTTGAACTTCCTGAACTCAACAACCGGACCTGGAACATCGACTTCGACGGCAAGCACAAGAGTCCGGGGTTTCAGAAGTCGCTGGCGATGGAGAAGCTTAAAGAGAGCCGCTCGGCCATCCTGTCGGCTTTTTTTCTCGTCATCGCACGTGAAATCCTGCCGTGCTGGGTGGGGCGCAAGCGGTTTTACCTCAGCTACATCCGCCAGCTTTTCCCCGCCCACTCCAAGCACCGGCTGGACGAATACCTGGCCGGTCTGTTTGTGATTCTGGAAACCATCCTGCGGTATGTCCCCGACGAGCGCCGCCGCAAGCTCCCGGTGGACAAGATGGCCCGCGAACTGATCGAGGAGATGTTCGCTACACAGGAGAGCAAGGCCCGCGAGACGGAAGTCCACACGAACACGATTCTGTTCCTTCTGGACCAGCTCAAGAGCGAACTGCTTTATGCAGAGTCTCCGGATGAATTCCGACGTAACTACAAACTTAAGTTCGATCTGGATCTCGACGGCAGGGGCAAACCCCGTCTCGTGAAATTCCGCGGAACAGCCTTAAGCTTTCACGGCGCATTCACCTATCTCGCCAAGCAGCGAGGCTTCCATAACCCCTTCTCGACTGCCCAGCAGATGGGCTCCCGCGTGAAGGATTCCCGCGAAGTGCTGGACCGGGCCGGCTGGAAGGTCGAAACCCGGATGGTTTCGGGAGCCAAGCATTATCACTTCTCGCGGTCCCTCGATGGGGAAGGCGAATGAGTGACGTCGTCTGCCGAACCACAAGGAGCCGGATCGTGCTCCGCGAGGAATACCTGCGGCTCACGGTTCTGACCTTTGAGCGCCATATGGGGCGTACCGTCACCATGGACGAAGCCAGGGAGATCGCGGAAAACACGCTGGTCTGGATGGAGTGGATAGCTGACGAAGAAGTGACGTCGGCCGGAAGTTCGGCTACTTTGTAAGGTTAGCCTTTAGCCGGACCGGAGGTCGTAACAGTACCATGCGAATCCCTTTAAGCCGCTCGGCGAACGAGCCGTCGCCCGAAACCCCTTATGCCGTGATTTACGCCCGAGTCTCTTCCAAGGATCAGGAGGAGGGATTCTCGATTGATTCGCAGCTTGGGCTGCTTCGTGGTTACGCCCAGCGTAGCGGCCTGAAAGTGCTGTCGGAATTCATCGACGTCGAGTCGGCCGGTAATGCCGGCCGAACGAATTTCGGCCAAATGCTCGGGTTCATCCGGTCAGCGAAGCACCCAGTAATTATCCTCGTCGAGAAGACCGACCGGGCCTATCGTAATCTCAAGGACTACACGACGCTCGACGACCTTATCCGTGAGAAGGACGCCCGGATCCACCTCGTCAAGGAAAACGAGATCATCGGCCGCAACGCGACGAGCCACACGAAATTCATTCACGGCATCAAGGTGCTGATGGCCAAGAACTACGTCGATAATCTCTCCGAGGAAGTCCGCAAGGGCATCAACCAGAAACTCGAAATCGGCCAGTACCCGTCCAGTCCGCCGGTGGGCTACCTCTGGAACCGGGAAAAACGCTCGATCGTCCACGACCCGGCGAAAGCGCCGCTCGTGAGGGTGATGTTCGAGCGGTACGCGACCGGCCTTTATTCCATCACGACGCTCTCGGAACTGATGACAAGGGAGGGACTCACGAGCCGGGAAGGGAAAGTAGCCTCCCGCAGGTGCGTGGAAGTGGCCCTCAAGAACCCGATCTACTACGGCGATTTCGCATGGAAGGGCCGCCTGTATAAGGGGAGATTCGAGCCCATCGTCACCAAGGAACTCTGGGACCGGGCGAACAGGCAGCTCCGCAGGAAGAATCACCCTGAGCAACACCGCAAGCACTCCTTTGCCTTCTCCGGGCTCCTCACCTGCGCCCGGTGCGGGGCGACGATCACGGGCGAGATCAAGAAGGGCCGGTACGTCTACTACCGGTGCGCCAACCAGCAAAAGTGCCGCTTAGAATATGTCCGCGAAGAGGAACTTTCCCGGCAGCTCTTCGAGAAGATCGGGGCGGTCGAGATCGGGGAAGAGTTTGCCCAGTGGCTAAAAGCGACTGCGGACCATCTGGCGAGTTCGGAGACAGTGGTGGTCCGTCAGCGTCAGAACGACGCCAGGAAGCGTGTATCGGACCTTAAAGTGAAACTGGACCGGCTTTATACCGATCACGTCGAAGGCCGGATCGACGACGAATTCTTCCAGAAGAAATGGAGTGCCTGGCGGGCGGAACTCACGGGGGCCGAACAGGCTGCCGCGCACGGGTCTGCATCGGTCGCAAGCGGCTATAAGGCCTTTGGGACCGCGTTAGAACTCTCCAAGCGTGCGAAATCACTCTATGAAACGGCGGAACCACGGCGGCGGGCAAAACTTGCCCGCATCGTCTTATCGAACCCGATGCTCGACGGCATAACTCTGCGTGGGGATTATAGAAAACCGTTCTCGATGTGGGTTGAAAACGGCAGTCGTCTCATTTGGCGGGCGCGGCGGGATTCGAACCCACGACCTACGGCTTCGGAGACCGTCACTCTATCCATCTGAGCTACGCGCCCGTTTCCGGCCGGAGGGAGTCCGGCGGAGGGAAACCGCAGATAAGCCGATCGGGCGGCTCTCTGCAAGGCCGCCACTGGTAGCATACGGCGTTCGGAGTGAACAGGGTTTGGGCCCGCCTCTGGAATTGGTGCGGGCGGAGTGGCTACACGGGCGGGGTGAGCGACCAGAGCGCCGAATCCCCGGATTTCATGCCTTTTCTGGAGCAGCTCGGCCCCGGCGTGCGGGATGCCGTGGCGGCCTGGCGGGAACTGCCGCTCGAAGCCGTCGTCCGCGAAGAAAGCCGCTTTCTGGTTCCCGGTGCCGGGAGCCTGCGCGAGATCGCCCGTTTTGAACCCCACGGCACGCTGGTCCTGGCCGATCCCCGGTTCCCGTTGTGGGGAGGCGGCAGGCCGAGGCGCCTCGCCACGTTCGATGCCGGTGGCCGGCTCCTGAGCTGGTTCCGGTGGAACGAGGCGGGGGAACTCAAGCGGTTTGGTCTCGAACTGCCGGGCAAGCTCTCGATCGGCCTGGTGGCTGGGGTGGAGGAGCACGGGCAGTGGGGCGTCTCGGACGCGGTGGCGCTGCTCGGCCAGAACAACGCGCCGACCCGGACGCTGTGCCGGGCCGCCCGGAGCGACTTTGCGCGCCTCACCCATATCCCTCCGCTGGATGAACCGGGCGCGCTGCCACCGGGTGCGGGGGCGGCGCTGATGAACGTCTTTGCCGAGCTGATGCAGGATCAGGGAGTCGAGGCGGCCCGCTACCGGGGGCCGTACCCCACCGAGGCCTTGCTGGAATCCCTCCTCGAATCGTTCGAGCCGCTTCCCGCCGAAGGCTCCGGCCTTGAACGCGGGACGGGGCTCGCCGTGTTCGCGGCCCAGTTCACCCGCGGGGTCGAGGAGCAGGCGCTCAAGGGGGAACTGGTGACCTCGCCAGTCGCATTCCGCCCCCATCCCCATGAGCGCAGGCTTCTCGGCGACAGTGCCGCCGTGCATATCCGCAGCGGCCAGGTGGAGCGGTTCGTCTGCGACGGCGTGAGCTACACGACGCCGGTCGTGGGGGGATTTGTCCGGCAGGGGGCGCGTGTCCTGCACGACGGGTCGGACGGCTGGCTCCGCGCGTCGCTCGTCATCCTGGGGGAACCGGTCGAGCATCACTACATGGTGGCGGTGAACGGCCTTGAATATGCCGTGAATGACCGGGAACTTCCTCCCATTGAGCCGGAGCCGGTGAGTCCCCTGTGGCCGAAGGCGCTCAAGGTGCTCATGGCGCACCAGATGACGAGACTCCTCGTGCCGGCCGCGCTGGAGATCATGGATACGCTGGAGTTCTTCTGGGGCTCGACCGGCAGGGCAGCCGCCAGTCTTCAGGGGCAGAAAATGTTCCTGCATCCAGCATTCCGTTTCGTATTCCGGGCCCGGCGCGACAAGGCCGGAACCGGGGAGGAGAAAACCTGGCTGGCAAAGGCACTCGCCACCGAGGTGCTCATGGCCGTGTCGCAGCCGGTGCGTCAGCGGGCCCAGCGGGCGCTCGAACGGATATCGCCCGTCGAGCAGCGGAGCTACATCAAGTATGCGATGGAGGATTTCGACGCGCAGGGATTCGTTCAGGCCAACGGCCGCGACGTGGCCGAACTGGTCGCCGCGCTCGTGAAGGCGGAATAATCTCCGTTTGCCCGCCGAGCCTTTCCGGCGTATGGAAAGAAAATGATCTCCCGTTCCATGCAGTTCAAAAGCATTATGTCTTTCCTGATCGCTGTTTCTGCCGTCCCGGTGTTTGGCCAGTCGGCTCCGGCGCAGCCGCCTGCGGCAGCAACGGCCTCTCCCGCACGTCCGTCGGTGGACGAGATCGCCGCGAAGGTGCAGGCTAACTATCGCCAGACAAAAACCATCCAGGCGAAGTTCGTCCAGGAGACACGGCTCCCCGGTGCGCGCCGCCCGCGCACGGCCGAGGGAATGGTGTCGTTCAAGCTTCCGGGGAAGATGAACTGGGACTACCAGCGCCCAAGCGCGATGCAGTACGTGAGCAACGGGCAGGTGTTCTTCTACTACAACGAGGAGGAGAAATACCTCGCGGTGAAGAAGCTGGAGGAGGCGTTCGATTCCCCCACGCCGTCCAACTTCCTCAAGGGGCTCGGCGAGCTGAAAGAAGCGTTCAACGTGCGCGAGCCGGACCTGGGGCTCGTGGACGGCGAGGGGAACTACCGCCTGCTTCTGGAGTCGAAAGACCCGAAGCTTGAGAACTTCTCGCTGACGCTCATCATCGATCCGGTGACGTACAAGCTCCGGGGGTTGTACCAGTCGGACGCCCAGGGATCGCGCACGACGATCAGGTTCAGCGACATCCGGGAAAATGCCGACATTCCCGACGCTATCTTCACGGTCGTTCCGGCCGAGGGCACCCGCGTCCAGCGGTTCTGAGACTTAACGAAAAATAACGGCGGCCCCCGTTCCCGTGTGTTATGCTTCCCGCACACTGAGAAAGGAGGTGGTCCGACTTGGCTAAACATCATTTGAACAGTGAGGTGGCTGAGGCCTAGAGGCTGCTCCCTCTGGACTCGACCGGGCCGGCCTGAAAGCCGGCCATCGCAGGGGCGACACCAGCCCTTGGCCAATCTTCACAGCTTACCGTTTTCATGGCCTCCGCGTTACCGGGTTGAGTCCGGGCGCGGAGGCCGCTTTTTGTGCCGGTTTTCCGGGCCCCGGTGCGGTGGTGCGGGTTTCCGGCGAAGATGTTGACAACATCCCGGTCCGTGAGTAGAAATTGCGCCGCGCCTCCATATAGGCGGGCTTAGCTCAGTTGGTAGAGCGCGACCTTGCCAAGGTCGAGGTCACGGGTTCGAGCCCCGTAGCCCGCTCCAGATTTCCAGATCCCCAACCCGCATTAATAAGTAAAGGTGAATAACCCATGAATCTCCTGACCTTCGTCCAGAAGCTGAGCCGCCCGCTTTTCGCTGCTGCCATCCTGGTAGCCGCTGTCGCCGCTTGCGGCAGCGACGGCGCTCCCGGCGAGGTGTTCCTGCCGGGCGACTATGTGATTGGCGTGGTGGTCACGTCGGATGAACCAGTAGGTCCGAGCGAGATCGGCGACTATCTGTATGGATTTGGATACGGAGAGATTACGGTTGCCGAGGATGGCGAGATCACCGGCACAGCGGAGTTTACCGTTGCGGGAGGGGACCCCGACCCGGTTTCCCTGCCCGATGGAGAAGGGTTCCCGGCGGAGATCACCGGCACCGTAACCGGCACCGCATATGAGATGACGATAGATATTGATGGTGGGGAGTATACCAGCACTGGAACCATCACAGCGGAAGGGGCTCTGTCCGGTGACTTTGAACCTTCGGCATCGGTGGGAAGCCCACTCAACGGCATGACCGGCGGAGTGATCCAGCAGGGTGAACTGGCTGTGGCGTGCGGCGGGTTCATGTGGGGTGACCAGGACGATCCTCGTGGCGTCGGCTCCGCCATTTACCTTCTCAATGGTGACACCCTGTTCGGCGTGTTTGGCGGCACGAATTTCCAGGGGCTGCTGACGGCTGATGTGGGCTCGCTGGTGGAAGTCTGTGACGTCTCGGGTTGCGGCGAGGCCGAAGGGGTGATCGAAGCGAAAATTGACGAAACAGACTTTCCGGCCACTGCCACGCTGGACGTGGATATGGGTCTTTACGCCTCTGAAACACCCGGCGGCACGTACATGGATATTGACGGTGGAAGCGCGGATGAGGGCGACGACATTCTCATCTTCTTCGGCGGAGATACCGAATCCTGTTTCGGGGAGTTCATGGAACCGTGATCCAGTGAAACATGCCAGATCGGATGGATCTGGCCGGAAATGAGTTCGGAAACTGCGCCCGGTTACCCGGGCGCAGCTTTTTTGTGCGGGGATATGGGCGTTTCGATGGGGCCTGTCGGCTTTGCCTTTTCCTTTGCGGACCGGATATCGGTTGGGCCGGAGGTTTTAGGAAGGAAACCATGGAACACATTGATATCAGTATGGAGTTTCGTCGCCCGGTCAGCGAACTGTTCGCGCTCCTGAGCGATCACGAGAAGCTGGGGCCGATTCTCGGCGCGAAGATCCGGCGGACGAAGGACGGGCAGGGCGGAGTAAATGGCCTGGGGTCGGTGCGGACCCTCAACCTGGGGCCGCTCCCCGGTTTCGACGAGACCGTGACCGCCTTCGAGCAGGACCGGCGGATTGAATACAGGATCACCCGCGGAAGCCCGCTCAAGAACCACAAGGGGGTCATGGAGTTTTCATCCACGGCGAATGGCGGTTCCCGGCTTCACTACACCATCCAGTTCGAGTCGAAGATCCCGCTCGTCGGGCCGGTGATCCGGACGGGGCTGGAGCAGACGATCCGCCGGGGCCTGAAGCGGCTCCGCTAGCAGGCCGAGGCAGCACACTCATGCCGTCGTACCAGTTCCGCCTTCTGCGGGGATTCTTCCGGTGGGCTCCGGCCCGGGCCTGGGCCTACACGCCCCGGCCGACCGTGATTGACCGGTTGCTGGGCCGGACGTCAGCGGCAGAACCGTTCCAGCCGCCGGAGAAACGGAAGAAGGAAGATCGCATGCGCTTTGCGCGCCTTCCGGCGCCAAAGGATGCCACTATCACCAGCACCACGGTGGGCGGCGTCCCGGCGCTCCGGTTGCGGCACAACTCGGCAAAGGCGGGCCGGGCGATTCTCTACTTCCACGGCGGCGGGTATGTGTATCTCTCGCCGCTCACGCACCGGGGGCTCGGGGCGGCGCTGTCGAAGGAAACCGGAGCGGAGGTGGTGCTGCTCGACTACCGGATGGGTCCTGAGTGTCCCTTCCCGGCGGCGGTTGAAGATGCCGTCGCCGTCTGGAAGGCGCTCCTGGCCGAAGGGCTGAAGCCGGACCAGGCAGTGTTTGCGGGCGACTCGGCCGGCGGCGGGCTTACATTGGCCGCCATGCTGGAATTGAAGCAGTCCGGCGGGCCGCTCCCGGCAGGTGGCGTGTGTCTCTCACCCTGGACCGACCTCGCCATGACCGGCGGTTCCATCGCGTCGAAGGCGAAGGCCGATCCGATGCTGACGGCAAATGACCTCAGCCATTTCGCGTCGTGCTACCTGGGCGGCGCAGACCCCAGAAATCCGCTGGCATCGCCCCTTTATGCAGATCTGACCGGCCTGCCGCCGCTCTATATTCAGGTGGGAAGTGATGAAATCCTGCTGGATGACGCCATCCGGCTTCATGAAAAGGCAGAGAAGGCGGGCGTGAGAAGCGAACTCGATGTGTGGGACGAGATGATCCACGTCTGGCAGGTGGCTGTTCCGCTGGTGCCCGAATCGCGGGAGGCCGTTGCGAAGATCGGCGCGTGGCTGAGCCGCCTCTGGGGAAGCTGACTATTTGCCGGTCCAGTTGGGCTTTCGCTTCTGGGCGAAAGCCATCGGCCCCTCGATGAAATCCCTGGTCCGGAACATCTGCATCACCTGGTCATAGGCCTTGTGGTAGGCCTTTTCCATCGTGGGTTCGTCCAGGCCTTCAACGGCCATCTGTTTCATGGCGCGGGCCGATACGGGCGCGCACTCCAGTATTTGCTCCGCCCACCGGCGGGCGGCGGTCATCACTTCCCCCTGCGGGACGACCTCGTTCACAAGCCCCCAGCGGAGGGCCTCATCGGCCGGGATCCTCCGGCCGGTAAGAATCGCTCCCATGGCCGTCTTGTAGGGGATGTGCCGGATAAGCCGGTGTGGCCCGCCGCAAACCGCAGCCACACCACGCCGGGCCTCCGGCAGGGCAAACCAGGCTGTATCGGACGCGACGGCGATGTCGCAGGCGAGCACCACCTCGAAACCGCCCCCGGCGGCAAGGCCGTTCACGGCAGCTATGACGGGTTTCACGCATCGAAACCGGGCGGTGAGCCCCGCAAAGCCGCTTTGGGGGAAGGGGAGCCTTCCGCCGCTGGCAACCGCCTTCAGATCGTTCCCGGCGCAAAACGCCCTGTCCCCAGCCCCGGTGACGATGGCCACCCAGAGATCGGGGTCGGCTTCGAACTCGTCGAAGGCTGCCTGGCACTCGTCGTGTGCTTTGGGGTGTAAGGCGTTCATCACCTCCGGGCGGCTGAACGTTACCGTGAAGAGGCGGCCGTCCTTTTTCAGTTCGATGAACTCAGGCATGGCGGAAATGCTCCATGTGTTAAGGGTCTTTGCTCCCGCAGGCTTTGACGCCGCTGCCGGTTTGCTGGATAGGATGGCATATATCCCGCAACCGGTATCAGGTGCCAGCGGATCAGGGGGCATTCGTCATGGAACGCAGGTCTGTTCTGAAAGTCATTGGCCGGTCGGCCACGGGCGGAATCATCGTCGCGATTGCCGGTTGCGGGAGCAGTTCGCTGGCGGAAACGGGTGGAAATGTATGCGAACAGGATCCCGAGGCCGAGGGGTGCGGCAACAACACCGCCGGTACGGCGTTCAACCTCCGGTATACGTCCAGCACGTCAGACGGTCATACCCATCGGTTCGATTTCCCCGTGGAGGATTTCATCGAGCCCACGGGGGGCAAGACCTACACCTCTGCATCCAGTGACGGTCATATGCACCAGATATCGCTGACGGCCGAACAGCGGGCGGACATAGCGGAGGGCACGGCGGTTCTTGTCGAAAGCACCGAATCCGGCAGCCATACGCATGATGTGGAACTGGAAGTCGCCGATGATCTGGAGGAAACCACGACAGTCTCCACTGCCCATACGCACACGTTCACGATTCCGGGATCGCACTTCACGTCCGATCTCGGCAATGTGGACTATGTTTCCAGCAACAATTCCGGCCACACCCACCGGGTCACGCTGTCCGCGGCCGACCGGGAAGCAATCCTGGCTGGCGGGGCGGTGGAAAAGACGACGACCTCAAGCGGCGGCCACACGCACGACGTCGGGTTTGAATACTGAGGGGCGTCAGGACGGCAGCACGGTCAGGTTGGCGAACCGGACCATCATCTTCTTTTCGCCCGCATGGGCGAACTTCACTGTCACCTGTTCCTGCCCGTTGACGCGAGCGCGCTCGATGATGACGCCCTGCCCGAAGACCGGGTGTTCCACCCGCGCCTGGACCCGGAAGGGTGAGGGGCCGCCTGGCGCTGCTCCGGCAGATATGTCCTCACCGGTCTCGTGGCGTGAGCGCCGGATGGTTTTTGTCTTGATGGGTGGTGTCGCAGGGAGTTGTGGTTCCTCGTGTTCGGCCAGTGCGACAGCCCTTCGTGGCGGCATCTTGCGGACTGACCGCCCGCTTTCGGACAGGAGATCCATCACGTCTTCGGGGATTTCGCTGAGGAACCGTGAAGGATCGCGCACGAACATCTGGCCGTAGGTGCGGCGCAGTTCGGCGCAGGTAAGATACAGCAGGTTCTCGGCGCGGGTCATGCCCACGTAGGCAAGCCGCCGCTCCTCTTCGAGTCCTTCCCTCGTCATGGCGGCGCGTTCCAGCGGGAAGAGGCCTTCTTCAAGCCCGGTAACGAACACGACGGGGAACTCAAGTCCCTTGGCCATGTGGACCGTCATCAGCGTCACCCGGTCGTTCTGTTCGGGCAGGGTGTCGGCCTGTGACAGCAAGCCAACCCGTTCCAGGAAAAGGGAGAGCGACGGCTCCTCTGTGCGTTTCTCGAACTCCTCGGCGGCGTTGAGAAGTTCGGTGAGGTTCTGCAGGCGGGCCTCGGCCTCGGGCGTGTCCTCGCTTTCGAGGGCTTCCCAGAGCCCGCTGGTCCGGAAGATCAGTTCGATGAAATCCCTCACGCCGGTCCTGGGGACTTCGGCCTGAAGTTGCCCGATGATCCGTTCAAACCCGGCAAACTTCTTCACGGCGGCAGGCTTGAGGGCCTCACTGGCCCGGCCAATCGCATTGCTGAGGGGAAGGCTGTGCTTCCGGGCGAGCTCCATGAGATGTTCGACCGATGTCTTGCCGATGCCGCGGGCAGGGGTGTTGATGACCCGGAGGAACGCCTCGTCGTCGGCCGGGTTCACGGCGAGCCGGGCGTAGGCGAGGGCGTCCTTGATCTCGGCCCGCTCGTAGAACCGCATTCCACCCACGATCACATAGGGAATGTGCCGCCTGAGGAGCTGTTCTTCGAACACGCGGCTTTGGGCGTTGGTCCGGTAGAAGATGGCGAACTCGTGATACTCCCGGTCGCTTTCCCGGTGCATCCGGACCAGTTCCGAAATGACGAAATCGGCCTCGGCCGCCTCGTCCTCGGCGAGAAACAATCTGACCTTTTCGCCTCCCTTGCGGTCGGTCCAGAGGGTTTTCCCTTTCCGGTCGCGGTTGCGGGCGATGAGGGTCGAGGCGGCCCGGAGAATCGGGGCCGTCGAGCGGTAGTTCTGCTCCAGCTTCACCACCCGGAGTGGCCCGAAGTCATCCTCGAAACTCCTCAGGTTTCGCGTGTCGGCACCCCGCCAGCTGTAGATGGACTGGTCGTCGTCGCCCACGACGGCAAGGTTCCGGTGTGTTTCGGCCAGGTGGCGGATGAACCGGTACTGCACGAGGTTCGTGTCCTGGTATTCATCCACCAGCACATAGCTGAATGCCCGCTGCCATCGTTCCCGCGCCACGGGATCGGTCTGGAGAAGCCGGGTGACGTGGAGCAGCAGGTCGCCGAAATCCATCGAGTTCGACTGCCTGAGCCGGTCCTGGTAGGCGGCATAGATGCGGCGGAACCGGCTGTCGCCGGGAAGATCTTCATCGGCGCCCCAGTCGTCATCAGGCAGCAGGCCGCGGTTCTTGAGCTGGTCAATGCCCCAGGCCATCCGCTTGGGCTCGAAGATGCGCGGATCGAAATCGAGGTCCGCAATCACCCGCTTGAGCAGGGAGAGGGTTTCCGAATCGTCATAGATGCTGAAAGGCACCTTGAAGCCGATATTCGGCGCTTCATGCCGGAGCATCCGGGCGGCCACACCGTGAAAGGTTCCGATCCACAGGCCGGGAAGCGGACGGCCGATCAGCTTTTCCACACGGCCGCCCATCTCGCGGGCCGCCTTGTTGGTGAACGTGACGGCGAGGATGGCCCAGGGATCCACTCCCAGTTCGTGGATCAGGTGGGCGATCCGGTAGGTGATAACGCGGGTCTTGCCACTCCCGGCACCCGCCAGAATGAGCATCGGCCCCTCGGTCTGAAGGACTGCTTCCCGCTGCGGGGGGTTGAGATCGTCGGGACTCCACATGCCGGAGGTGTTGTAGCCGCAAACGGGCCGGGGTTCATTCAACTGTGACCGATTTGGCCAGATTTCTCGGCTGGTCCACATCGCAGCCGTTATGGACCGCCACATGATAGGCAAAGAGCTGGAGCGGCACCGACAGGATGATGGGGGCGACGAGATCGCCGGTGTCGGGAACGGTGATGAGGTCGTCTCCGCTGGCGGCAAGCTTCGCGCCGGCACGGTCTGCAATGACGATGACCGGAGCCTCCCTGGCACGGACCTCTGCAAGATTGGAAGCGGTTTTGTCGAGCTGGGCGCCCTTCCGCATGATACTCACTACCGGGAAGGAGCGGTCCAGCATGGCGATGGGACCGTGCTTCATTTCGCCGGCAGGGTAACCCTCGGCGTGGATGTAGCTTACTTCCTTCAGCTTGAGTGCGCCTTCCAGCGCGACGGGAGCAAGATCGCCTCTGCCCAGAAACAGGAAGTTGCGCGCTTCCCGGTGCCGGATGGCGAGTTTTTCGATCTCGGACTCCAGCCGGAGAACCTTTTCCAGCCAGACGGGGAGATGTTTCAGTTCGCGCAAGATACGCTGCTGGCCGACAGGCGCCAGCTTGCGGCGGATCCGGGCCAGTTCCATGGCGGCCAGCAGCAGGCATACCAGCGCATTCGTAAAGCACTTGGTGCTGGCGACGCCGATCTCCGGACCGGCGTGCATCAGCAGGGTTTCATCCGCCTCGCGGGTCATGGTGGAGCCGAGCGCATTCACGATGGCCAGCGTTTGCGCTCCGCGCTCGCTGGCGAGCCGGAGTGCCTGGAGGGTGTCGGCGGTTTCGCCGGACTGGCTCACGGCGATGGCCAGCGTGGACTTCGAGACCACGGGATCCCGGTAGCGGAACTCGCTGGCTACCTCGGCGCTCGCGGGAAGGCGGGCAAGCTGCTCGATCCACTGGCGGCCAATCTGGGCCGCGTGCCAGGATGTGCCGCACCCCAGGATGATGACCCGGTCGATTTTCTGGAGGTCGAGTTTCCCGGCCGGGAACGACAGTCCCCTGGCCGTGAGCCGTCCGGTGAGGGCATCGGACACGGCCACCGGCTGCTCATGGATCTCCTTGAGCATGAAATGCTTGTAGCCGCCCTTTTCGGCCGAGACGGGATCCATTTCGACCTGCGTCACTGCCCGGCGGACCTTTTTCCCGTCCATTGTCGTGACGGTGATTCCCTTTGGTGTGATTTCAGCAATGTCGCCATCGTCCAGGAAGATCACCCGGCGGGTAAAGGGGAGCAGGGCGGGGAGGTCGCTGGCGAGAATGTACTCGCCGGGAACCTCACCGATCCCGACGATGAGCGGCGCGCCGCTTCGCGCTCCCACCAGCGTGCCGGGAGTGGATTCCGACATCACGGCCACGGCATAGCTTCCCTTGAGCTTCTGGAGCGATTTGCGAACCGCCTCGGCGAGATTTTTCGCGGTGCGCAGGGAGCTATGGACCAGATGCGCGAGGACTTCCGTGTCGGTTTCGCTGTGAAACCGGCTGCCGTTGCCCGTGAGGCGCGCCTTGATCTGCTCGGCATTCTCGAAGATGCCGTTGTGGATGACGGCCACGCCGCCGGTCCGGTGCGGATGGGCATTGGTTTCGCTGGGGCGGCCGTGAGTGGCCCATCGCGTGTGACCCAGTGCAAGATGTCCCGACAGAGGTTCGGCGTCGAGCTTTTTTTCCAGTTCGATCAGCTTGCCCGTGGCGCGCACAATGCAGAGTCCGCCATCCGTATGGACGGCCACACCCGCTGAATCGTAGCCGCGGTACTGGAGGCGGCGGAGTCCCTCGATCACGACCGGCACGGCGGGGCGCGGCCCCATGTATCCGACGATTCCGCACATGCTACTTCTTCGCCTTCCGTGGCCGGGTTCCGGCGGAGAGCCGCTTGCGAAGGGCTTTTGCGCGGCCAGGCTTTACCGCCTGGCGGCTCCGGGCGATGGCGAGGGCATCGGCCGGGACATTTTCCGTTATGGTTGATCCGCTGGCGACATATGCCCCACGGCCCACCGTGACCGGCGCGACGAGCTGCGAATCGGAGCCAATGAACACGTCATCGCCGATGACCGTTTCGTGCTTCTGGTAGCCGTCATAATTGCAGGTGATCGTACCGCAGCCCAGGTTGACGTTTTTCCCGATCTTCGCGTCGCCGATATAGGCCAGATGCGACGCCTTTGACCCCTTGCCGAAGACCGACTTCTTGGTTTCAACGAAGTTGCCGATCTTGCAGCCGTCGCCGATCCGGCTGCCGGGCCGGAGCCGGGCGAAGGGGCCGATCTCGCACTCCTTGCCGACCTCTGAACCGGACAGGACCGAGTAGGGCTTGATGTGGGTGCCCGCACCAACCGAGCTGCTTTCGATGATCGAGCCGGTATCTATCCGTGTGCCTTTTCCGACGACTGAACCGGAACGGATTTCCACGCCCGAACCCAGCTCCGCGCCGGGCGCCACCGCCGCTTCCGGATCGACACGGGGAGAAACTCCTGCATCCACCACGACTCCGGCAGCCATGAGTTTTCCGATCGTCCATTCATAGAGCCAGGCTTCCGCCTCGCGGCGCTCGGCCTGGGTGTTGACGCCTTTCACGCGGGCGGCGGTCTCGATCTTCCAGGCGGCGATCCTGGAATGCTCGCCGCGGGCAAGGCCCACGGTGTCGGTGAGATAGTATTCGTTCTGGCTGTTGGCCGGCCGCAGGCCGGCAATCCAGCGGGCGAGATCCTTTCTCCCGAAGACGTACACGCCGGAGTTGATCTCGCGGACGGCTTTTTCGTCCCGCGTGGCATCTTTTTCCTCGGCAATCCGTTCGACGTCTCCGCCGGGGCCCCTGATGACGCGTCCATACCCGGTAGGGCTTTCCACGTTGGCAGTAAGGACCGATATGGCGGCTTCCGAGCTGTGGTGAAACCTCACGAACTCCCTCAGCGTACCGGTATCGAGCAGTGGTGTATCTCCGCAGACCACAAGGATGTCATCCGCCGTGCGGAGCCCTGCGAGCCCGGCCCTGACGGCATCCCCAGTACCCAAAGGCCTTTTCTGGATCTCAGTCCGGAATCCCCGGCCTTCGGCATGGGTTTTCACTTCCGGCCGGAGCGGAGAGACCACAACCACGGTTTCTCCCGGTGTCAGACCGGCGGCGGCGTCCAGCACGCGGTCCAGCATCGGCCGTCCGCAGACGGGATGCAGAACCTTGGCCACTGGTGAGTGCATCCGCTTGCCCTCACCGGCGGCGAGGACGATGACGCCAAGTTTACGTGCCATAGGAGTGCGGCCTAGCTGGCCTTCCGGTTCCGTGAGGCCACCAGTTCAATGATATCGCCCATGATGGCCGTCAGTTCGTAATCCTTGGGGCTGTAGCAGCGGGCAGCTCCCGCCTCCAGAAGCCGCTTCTGATCGGGCTCCGGCAGGATGCCGCCGACGATGACCGGTATGTCGGCCGCGCCACGCTCCCTCAGGCGGGAAATCACTTCCGGGACCAGTTCGGCGTGCGAGCCGGACAGGATCGAAAGGCCCACCACGTCCACGTTCTCCTCGACGGCCGTCTTGGCAATCTGTTCCGGCGTCAGGCGGATACCCTCGTAGATCACCTCCATGCCGGCGTTCCGGGCCGCGACGGCGACCTGCTCGGCACCGTTGGAGTGGCCGTCGAGTCCCGGCTTGCCCACCAGGAACCGGACCGGGTGGCCGATCTGCTTGGCAACCGCCTGCTGCCGCTCCAGCACTGCTGTCTCCTTGTCGGAGCGCTTCTGGCCGGAAATGGCCCGCAGGGCGCCGGAGACTCCGGTCGGGGCCCGCCACTCCCCGAAAACATCCCTGAGGGCCTGTGCCCACTCCCCGGTGGTGACGCCGGCGAGGGCAGCCTCGATGGAGGCGGGCATGATGTTGGTGTCGCCGGCGGCGGCGCTCTTCAGCTTGTCGATGGCGGAACGGACCTTCGCGGCATCCCGCTGGCTGCGCCAGCGGTTGAGACGCTCGATCTGTTCGCGTTCGGCAGATGCGTCCACTACCAGAATGTCGTCGCTGGAGCCGGTCTGCAGGGGAGAGGGTTCCGTTTCCCGGAACTTGTTGACGCCCACAACCGTGATTTCGCCGCTCTCAATGGCCCGGACCCGCCGGGCGTTGGATGCGACAAGCTGCTCCTTGATGTAGCCGTTCTCGACCGCCTTGAGCGTTCCGCCCATGGCTTCCACCTTGGCGATCTCGGCTTCGGCTTCGGCCACAAGACCGGTCACCTTCTCGCCGATCACATGCGAGCCATTCAGGATGTCGTCGTACTCGAGGAGATCGGTTTCCAGGGCCAGTACCTGCTGGATGCGGAGCGACCACTGCTGGTCCCACCTGCGGGGAAGGCCGAGCGCCTCGTTCCACGCCGGAAGCTGGATTGCACGCGCACGGGCATCCTTGGAGAGCGTCACAGCGAGCATCTGGAGAACGATACGCTGGATGTTGTTCTCGGGCTGGCTTTCGGTGAGTCCCAGCGAGTTCACCTGGACTCCGTAGCGGAACCGGCGGAGCTTCGGGTCCTGCACGCCGTAGCGGTCCCAGGTAATCCGGTCCCACAGTTCCACGAAAGCCCGCATCTTGCAGCACTCCTCGACAAACCGGATACCGGCGTTGCAGAAGAAGCTGATGCGGCCCACCACTTCGGGAAACTGGCTGGCGGGGACTTTTCTGGATGCCCTGGTCGCGTCGAGTACGGCGATGGCGGTACAGAGGGCGTAGGCAAGTTCCTGGACCGGCGTGGCCCCGGCTTCCTGAAGATGGTAGCTGCAGATGTTGATGGGGTTCCACTTGGGGATCTCGGTCACCGTATAGGCAACCATGTCGGTGATGAGCCGCATGGATGGGCCCGGCGGATAGATGTGTGTGCCGCGGGACAGGTATTCCTTGATGATGTCGTTCTGCGTGGTGCCTTGAAGAAGGTTCAGGCCCACGCCCTGTTTTTTTGCCGTGGCGGCATAGAGCGCAAGCAGCCAGGCCGCCGTTGCGTTGATCGTCATCGAGGTGTTCATCCGGTCCAGCGGTATCTGGTCCAGCAGCGTCTCCATGTCACCCAGGTGCGACACAGGAACGCCGACCTTGCCCACCTCGCCCCGCGCCATCGGGTCGTCCGAGTCGTATCCCGTCTGGGTGGGAAGATCGAAGGCGATAGACAGCCCCGTTTGCCCCTTGGCGAGGTTGGTCCGGTAAAGTTCGTTGGATGCCTTTGCCGATGAATGTCCCGAATAGGTCCGCATGACCCAGGGGTTTTCACGCTTGCGGCTCGGGGAAGCGGTTTTCTCTGCCATCTGATCCTGTACCTGCAGCCCAGGAGCCCTGTTGACCGGGGCCCCATACAGCCATGACAAACTAGCATGGGCGTCCAGAGGAGAAAAAACAGTCACCGTCTGCCCGCTGACTGCTGAGTCAGTTACAGTCATCCGGTTTCGGGGTTCGTGGTCCAGCCGTTGACAAGAAACCACGGGACGCGCACATTGGCCAATGCAAACCGTCCGCATCACCGGGGCGGGCGCGATGAAGAAAGGTTCACCTCCAAAACGCCATGTCTGACAACCTGAAAAAACTGACCGCCCAGGAAGCCGTTTCACTTGAGGAAGAGTATTTCAAGCAGCAGGACGCCGAACGGTTGTCGAAGCTCCGCGAGAAGCTTGACAGGGAGAAGGCCCAGCTTGAACTGCAAAAGCGCAAGGAAACCCACTGGATGCGCTGCCCCAAGTGCGGCGGCCACATGAGCGAGTTCAACTTCAAGGTTGTTGTCGCCGACAAGTGCGACGATTGCGGCTACATCGGGTTCGACAACGGCGAACTGGAATTGGTCGCCGGTTCGGACAAGAACGTGATGAAGGGCATTATCAACTTCTTCAAGAAGTAGCTGATACGCCTGCCCGCGGGCATTTATGGAAGCCCTGCCGGTTTTGCGGCGGGGTGATTTGGTGTTAGCCTCCCGGCATTCCTTCTTCTGCGCCGGGTGTGAATGGTACCGCTGCTCGACAAGTCCCTGCTGATCAATTCAGGCAAAGGCGGCGTGGGGAAGTCCACATTGTCGGCTGCCTTGGCCGTGCTTGCCGCCCGGAAGGGCAAGCGGGTTCTGCTCGTCGAGAGCGACACCAAGGCCGACTCGTTCGGCCGTCTGCACGAAATCTTCCAGGTGCCGCCGATGGGGCATACCCCGCGGGAGATCTTTCCTAATCTCTGGGGCGCTTCGCTGAACGCCGACCAGGCCCTTGAGGATTACATCACCGGGATCGTGCGGGTCAGAACCGTGGTGCGGGCCATATTCAATGCCGACTTCGTGAAGATGGCCTACGCGGCGGCACCCGGCGTGAAGGAACTGCTCATCATTCTCGCGATCCATGGGTTTTCCGAGGAAAAGGACCGGCGCGGACACAAGCGGTTCGACCTGATTGTTTACGATGCCCCGCCCACCGGACACGGGCTTTTCTTCCTCCAGATGCCCCAAACGCTGATTGATATCGTGAAGGTGGGGCCGCTCATCCAGGTTGCGCGGGGGGTAAACAGTTTCCTGATGGATTCCCGCCGGACCCAGCTGAATCTCGTCACCATCGCCCAGGAAATGCCGGTGGTGGAGACGATGGAGTTCATCCAGTCGATACGGGATACGATGGAGATCAGTATCGGTTGCACGTTTCTGAATGCGCTCCACGACCGGGCTGTGCCGGCCGAGCAGGAAGCCGCTGCCGCCCAGGTGCGGGAACTGGCCCTCAGGACGGCGAAAAGCGATGCGCCCGAACACCGGATTCTCCGTGCGCTTACCGAATGTGAGCGGCTCTGGAACCAGCGTCACGCCGTTGAGGCGTCCCATGTGGAAAAGCTCAGGCCACAGGGAGTTCCGGTGGTGCGGGTGCCGTTCATTTATGCCGAAAGGTTCGACAAGACGACGATTCACGAAGTCGCCCGCTGCCTGGAGACGCAGATCGCATGAGTGGTTCGGTACTGGAGGCGGTCCGCTCGAAGAAGGCCATTATTGTCTGCGGTTCCGGCGGCGTCGGAAAGACGACGACGAGCGCCGCGCTGGCGCTGCTCGCGGCCCGCGAGGGGCGCAAGGTCATTGTCATGACGGTCGATCCGGCCCGGCGGCTGGCGAGTGCACTGGGTGTCGTGCTTGATGACAATGCCGAGTGCCGTGTGGACGCGGCAGGAATACTGGGCTGCGAGGTGCGTGGCGAACTCTACGCCATGATGCTGAACCCGAAGAAAACCTTTGACGATCTCATCCGGCGCCGGTCTCCTAGCGAGGACGTCGCACGGACCATTTTTGCCAACTCGGCCTACGTGCACGGTTCGAGCGCCCTGTCGGGATCGCCAGACTACATGGCGATGGAAAAGTTCCATGAACTGTACCACGAGCGCGACTACGATCTCGTGATCATTGACACGCCGCCGGCCAAGCACGCCATTGATTTCGTGACCGCTCCGGAACGCTGGCACGGCATCCTGGAAGACAATCCGATGATCAAGCTGATGGTGGAAGCCATGCGGGCGTCGGGCCGGAGCGGGTTCTCGCTTGCCAAGCTGGGCAAGGGGTTGTTTTTTCGAACGGCTGCGCTTGTCACAGGTGAACATGCCATCCGCGATGCGGCGGAGTTCTTTCTCGCATTCAGCAACCTGATGGGCGGCTTCGGCGAGCGTTCAGACCAGGTGTCACGGGCGTTCCGGTCCTCCGAGTGCGGGTTTTTCGTGGTGACGAGCACGAACCTGATCACGGTGGAGGAGGCTCTTTTCCTTGTCGATACGCTCCGCCGCATGGGAATCGATACCAGCGGTGTTATTGTCAACCGTACCCGCAAGGATTTCGTTGGAGAACTTCCCGAAGGATATCTGCCCGGCCGGGTGGCTGAACTGGACCGGGTGGACGAAACGCTCGTTCCGGAACTTATGAGACAGCTGGGGGCGGGGAGCGACCTGCGCCCGGTGATGTCGCATCTTGCCCGGAATCTTGCGCTCCACCAGATTCAGCTTGCCAACGACCGCCGCAATGTCGATCTGGTCCGCCGCCGGCTGCCTTCCGGTCGGTTCCTTCACTGGGTCGAGGAGCTTGATTCCGACATCTCCGACCTGCACGGGCTTAATCGCGTGGCCGATCTTTTGAAGAGTTAGCCAGTGCGCCGGATCGGGATTTTCTGGCGCATATGTGCCAGTTGGATACAGATTGGCCGCTTAATAAGCCGTGTCGTTCAGAACTGTGCGAGGGGTCACGGGTAACACATGGTAATCATTTAAGAATTCATCCAGAAACCGCTTGCCATGTTGGAGTGAAATTAGGCAATAATGGGCTTGATGCCGCAGCGACCCATTCTTGGGGTCTTGCTGCAGCAAACTCTGGCGTGAAGCAGGTAGAAATTCATGGGACAGGTTTTCATCGAGAACATCAAGGCTGGTGATTCGATGCCGCCGCTCACAACCGATCCGATTACACGTGTTCAGCTGGTCAAGTACGCCGGGTCCAGTCTGGACTTCAATCCTCTTCACTACGATGAGGATTTCGCGCATAAGGCGGGCCTGAAAGGGTGTATCGCGCACGGCATGCTGTCGATGGGTTTTCTGGGCCGCTACGTGAGGAACTGGGCCGGCCCCAGGGCGCACGTCAAGGTGATCGACGTGCGGTTTACCTCGCCGACCGATCTGGGCGATACGGTCACCTGCAAGGGTACCGTGAAAAATGTCAATGCACAGACCCGCGAGGTTGAGTGCGAGTTTGAAACCGCGACTCAGCGGGGGAATGTGACGGTAAAGGGTTCGGCCATTGTCGTCCTGCCAAGTCAGAAGAACTGATGGCCGGGGTCCGTAAGGGGCGGACCCGGGGCCATGGAAGATGCGGTAATGGCAGGAATTGTGCAAAAGCGCAGCAATGTTGAGGTGGACAGACTCGTTTTGATGCAGGGGGCTGGGGATTTCAGGGAGTTGAATCGCCGTTGATGCCAGTATTTTTCAGGACAATTTCAAAACGGAATATGGTTGCGTTTGTGCTGGCCGTTCTCTGCGCCGGGTGCGGGAACCAGTTTGCCCGCCACTATGTGGCCAGTCCCGACCAGTTCGAGCCCATAGCGGTCATCGCCATCGCGCCATTTGAGAACCTGACGGACTTCCCCAACGCGGGCGAGGTTGTCGCCGACATCGTTGGCGCGGAACTGATCGCGCTCGGACGTTACAAGGTGATCGAGCGCGAAACGACGGTAAGGCTGGGGGCTGAGGCTCAGCTCCCGTGGCCGCCGCTGCTGGATCGCAGTTTTGCGGCCGAACTGGGCAGGAAAATCCAGGCCGACGCGCTGGTGATCGGGTCTATCAACGAGTTCAACTACCGCCTGGACAAGAGCCGGCAGGCGCCGCGAGAGCCTGCGGTGGCTGTCTCGGTCCGGATGGTCAACGTCCGCTCGGGGGCGGTGATCTGGGCGACCACGATGTCCATGTCGAGCTATGACATGTTCTCGACCGAGCGCGATCCGGTGAACCGGATCGCGCAGAAGATCGCCAGCCAGATGGCACGGCGCCTGGTTGCGGGGATAGGAGGGCACCAATGAGCGCTCTTCCTGTCCGCTGGCAGCCTGTCGCGATCGTTCTTGCCGCCGCGATCCTGCTGCCGGCCTGCGGAAACCGGTTCATGCGTGAATGGGTCCGGTCGCCGGCGGCTCTGGAACCGGTGCAGTGCGTGGCCGTTTTCCCGCTGGACAACCTGACGACTTATCCCAATGCCGGTCTGGTGGTGGCGGATTTCATCGCGACTGACCTGTATTCGACGGGGCTGTTCAGGGTGATGGAGCGGACGGAAGTCATCCGGCAGGCGAATGCGGTGAATCTCCCTCTGCCATCACGGATGAATGCCGAGTTCGCCCGGATGCTGGGCGAACGCCTGAATGTGGATGGAGTCATCTACGGTTCGGTGTCGGAATACTGGTATCCGAATACAACAGGCACGGACTTCTCGGGCCACCTGCTGCAGGGTGACGAACCGACAGTCGGGCTGAACGTCCGGATGCTCGACGTGACCAGCGGGGAGATTGTCTGGTCGAACTCCATGAGCCGGACGTCGTTTGCCATTTTCACCAGCCAGCGGGATCCCCTCTCGCGGGTGGCACAACTGGCGGTGCGGGAAATGATCGAACCGATGGCCGCGAAGATATCGGCGCGGCAGGTCAATCCGAATGCCGTTTGCGGCCAGCACATCGCTCCGCTTCGGGGCTCGTTCACTGCCCGGGTGCTGGATGCCAAATCCGGCCAGCCGGTGGCGGATGCAAAAGTCCGTCTCCGCAAGCCGGTTGATCAGGCCTTCGAGTTCGATCCGGTCGAGAATACCTTTGCCTCGCCCGAACTCGATCCAGGCCAGGCCCAGTGGGTCGCCTCCGCCGAGGGGTATGAGGCCAGGTCGGAAACGATCGAGATCATGTCAAACCGGGTGCAGCAGATTGAGATCCGGCTCAACCCGCTGAAAAAGGATGCGCCGCCGGTGCTGCCGACGGTTCTGCGTGGACGGGTCCGCAATCCGGACGGGGGGCCGATCGGCGGCGCCATTATCGTATTCGATCCGCCCGACCCGGCCGGGGCGATCGTGGCAGACCGGAATACGGGCAGCTTTGAACGGAAGCTCGCGCCCGGCTCATACGTGGTTATCGGCACGGCGGAAGGTTACCAGCGGCATGAACTGCCGGTCCGGCTGGCCGAAGGCCAGACATCCCAGGTGGAAATCGTTCTCCAGCCACTCGCAGTGGATAAACCGGCTGTCCGCATAGAAGACGACCAGATTGTCATTGATGAAAAGATACGTTTCCGGATGGGCCAGACGACGATTGAGCAGTCCTCATACCCCGTTCTGACCCAGGTCGCCCAGACGATAAAGGCCAGTCCGAGGATTCGGAAGGTCCAGGTTGAAGGCCACACGGACGATGTGGGCGGGGCGATCGAAAACCAGCGGATTTCCGAGCGCAGGGCGAACGAAGTTGTCAAGTTCCTGGTCCAGGCTGGTGTTGAAGCTTCCCGTCTGGTTGCAGTCGGGTTCGGTGAGGCGATACCCATCGCGGACAATTCGACTCCTGAGGGCCGGGAGACCAACCGGCGCGTCGAATTCGTGATTCTCGAGCAGGATTGAACCGGCACGAGCCAGTGACCGGCGTCACGTTCGGCTCAAGCCGGAATTCCGGGTTGTTTATTTTCGTTTTTGGCGAGCTACACTGTCGCCCACTGACGGGAGTTGCTGAACATGGGCCGCGTTGTCGGAATTGATCTCGGAACCTCATACAGCTGCGTGGCGACGGTTACCGACGGCAGCGTCGAGGTGCTCAGGGACAGCGAGGGCGCAAACACCCAGCCATCGGTCGTTTCCTTTCTGCCGGATGGCAGGGTCCTGGTGGGGGCTGACGCCAAGAAGCGGATCATCACCGATCCCGGTCACACGGTCTATTCGGCCAAGAGGCTTATCGGCCGGAAGTTCTTCTCCGAAGAGGTGAAGAAGGCAAAGCATCACGTCGCCTACAAGATCGTCGAAGGCCCCAACGCCGAGGTCCGCATCCAGATCTACGGCAAGGATTACGCCCTGCCGGAAATCAGCGCGCTGGTGCTCAAGAAGATGAAGCAGATCGCCGAGCAGGCGCTGGGCGAGGAGGTTGACAAGGTGGTCATCACCTGCCCGGCCTTTTTCAACGACGGCCAGCGGCAGGCAACCATCGACGCAGGCCGGGTTGCCGGTCTCGATGTCCTTCGGGTCATCAATGAGCCAACGGCCGCCGCGCTCGCTTACGGTTTCGGCAAGGGGCTCAACCAGCGGGTGGCCATTTACGACCTCGGTGGCGGCACATTCGATATCTCGATCCTTGATATCGGTAATGACGTCTATGAGGTGATTTCTACGGCCGGAGATACCTATCTGGGCGGCGACGACTTCGACGACCGGATCATGAGCTTCCTCTCGGACGAGTTCCTCAAAGCCACCGGCTACGACTGCAAGCAGAATCTCGACGCTCTTCAGAAGCTGAAGACCCTCTCCGAGCGGGTGAAATGGGCCCTTACCGAGAAGACCGAAGTGAAGATATCGGTCCCCAACTTCGTCCAGGGTCCGAAAGGGCCGCTTGACCTGAATGCGGTGCTGACCCGGAACCATTTCCAGCAGATGTGCATGGACCTGGTGCAACGGACATTCAAGGTCTGTGACGAGGCGCTCCAGAACGCCCGGATGACCATACATGACGTGGACAGCGTGATCCTGGTCGGCGGATCGACGCGGATGCCGATTATCCGTTCGTCCGTGGAGAAATACTTCTTCAAGACGCCGCAGATGAGCATTGATCCCGACGAAATCGTGGCGCTCGGAGCGGCCATTCAGGGTGCAGCACTCGCCGAAGGCACGCAGAAGGCGCTGCTCATCGATGTGACCCCGATGACGCTGGGCATCGGAGTCATTGGCGGGATGGTCCAGCACCTGATCGAGAAAAACTCACCCCTGCCTATTGAGATCAACAAGGAGTTCACGACGACTTCCGACAACCAGTCGCAGGTGAAGATATCGGTATTCCAGGGCGAGTCCAAGAAGCAGGGTGAGAACGAGATACTGGGCGAGTTCACCCTGACGGGCATCCGGGCCGCTCCACGAGGAGAGCCCAGGATCGCGGTGAATTTCGAGATCGATACTGACGGAATCGTCCACGTGACGGCCATTGACAAGGATACCGGGCAGTCACAGTCGATCTCGATTACGGCCTATGGTGCCATGGGACAGGAAGCGGTCGAGGCCGCCCGCCAGTCGAGTCAGGCCGTCCAGTAGTTTTCGTTCCGCCACGTTCACGATGTTGCAGGGAGGCAGGATCGTCCGCCTATGCCGGTCGATGATAACCAGATCAAGCTGATTCAGCGCTATTTCAATGGAATCAACAAGGGAGACTACTACCAGTTGCTCCGGTTGCCGCTCGGCGCGGAACCGGCACAGGTAAAGGAGGCATTCCGCCGGGAGTCGAAAAACTGGCACCCGGACCGGTATTTCCGGCAGGTTCCCGATGACATCTACCGCATGGTCACGCAGGTGTACAAGCGGATGGTCGAGGCCCATCAGGTGCTGACCGATCCCGCCGTCAAGCCCGTTTATGACAAGCGCATCCAGGGCCCGGACCGGATGAAATACCTGCGCTATTCCTATGAGGAGGAACAGGCGAAGCAGCGGGCCGTCAAGGATGAGGACATCTGCAAGAATCCCAATGCCAAGCGCTACGCGAAACTGGCCTTTACCGCCCTGTCGCAGAAAAACCTCACTTCGGCGGAGCTGAACTTCAAGCTGGCATTGACGATGGAGACTGATAACCGCGACCTCAAGTACAAATACCTTGAGGTCCGCAAGGCCCAGAACGCCAAGCTGAGCGACGACGACACGGCATTCATGGTCGAATACGAGCAGGCCGCTGCGGCGGAATAGGGTTATTTCGGAATCAACTGGCCGGTGGTTCGAGTTTCTGCCGGAGCGTTTCGAGTTCGGCTTCCAGTTCGATGATCCGGGCGGCCCGTTCAGTGGCAAACTTTTCTGCCATGGAAGCACGGGAGAGACGGGATTTCAGCGTGGCAAGCTCCTCCCGGGCGTCGGCCAGTTCCCGGAGCAGGGACTCATAGCGGCTGGTGCGCTGGCCGTCCGGACCCTGCGCGTCGCCAAGCTGCCGCTCTAGCTCCCGGATACGGTTTTCGAGCGAGTGCCGGGCCGTTGTTGCTTCCTCGGTCATCGTCCGCGCTGCGGATAACTGGATTCTCGCCTGTTCGAGATCGTTACGAACGGTTTCCATCTCGCGGCTCTGGACCTGAAGCCGGTCGAGTTCGGCCCGTGCCGAGGCCAGTTCCGGTTCCAGCCGTTGGAGCTGTTCCCGCACGGCCGAGGCCTGTGCCTGCTGATGGGCCAGTTCTCTCGACTTGGTTTCCAGCGCCTTCTCCGCCGTGTTGGCCCGGATTGCCGCGAGTTCGCCTTCTGAGCGCACCCGGTCGATCTCACGCTCCAGGGCGGCGCGGCTCTCCTTCAGGTCCGATTCGCGGCGGCCAAACTCGTCTCGAAGCCGGGCTTCGAGTTCCGCCGCCCGGCTTTCGGCTTCTCCGAGCTGTGTCCGGGCGGCATCAATTTCACGGCGCAGGGCATTGATCTGTGAATCGTCAGCCTGCCCCCTGGCTTGTTCAAGCTCGGCCCGGAGCGCCCTGCACTGCTCATCCAGATCGGTTACACGCTGCTCGGCAGCTTCGGCCCGGCGGCGCACGGCAGGTAGTTCGGCGATTCCCGCCTCCAGTGCCTGCCGAAGTGGCAGCAACTGCATCCGGAGGCTGTCATACAGGTGGCCCCGGATGTCCAGTTCGGTCTGCACCCGGCTGCGGTCGCTCTGGATCGTTTCGATCAGTTCCGACTGGCTGGCGACGATGGAGTCCATGCTGGCGGCTGCCTCGGCGCTTTGCTCGCGGAACAGTTCCAGCTTCTCGACAAGTTCCGCACGCTCCCGTGCAAACACGGACCGGGCCTTTTCGGCCTTTTCGAGACGGGCTTCCAGCTCGCCGATCTGCCTCTGAAGACGTTCAATCTGCCGGTCTCTGGTCTCGATGGCTTCAGGTTCAATGGCGGGCGTGGTTTCCGTTTCTATCTCGATTTCGACGGGCATTTCTATTGCCGGCGGCCTTTCAAGCTCACTGACACGACGGCGGGCAGCCACAAGCTGGTTTTCCAGGGAATCCCGTTCAGCCTGGAAACCATGCAGGTGGTTTTCGGTGGCCGCCAGTTTTGTGCGGAGGTCTTCCACCTCTCCGCTGAGGCGTTCCAGATCACCGGAAGGGGGTGAACTGGCTGCTGCCTGCTGCATCTCGCCCATTTCATGGCGGAGTTTCTGGATCTGCTGTTCGGTATGATCCCGTTCGGCCTGGAAACCATGCAGATGGTTTTGCGTGTCCCTGAGTTCACTGGCCAGTCGGTCATTCACATCGCGCAGGTTTTCGGCATCCTGGCGGGCGGCTTCCAGTTGAGCGCCCAGCTCGGCCTCACGGGCTTCACGGGCATCGATCTGGGCCTGAAGCGCACTTCGCAGGTCGTCGATCTGGAGGGAACGGGACTGAAGGCTCTCCAGTTCGGTCTGCAATAGATTCCGGTCCTGGGCTACCCGTTCGGCATCATCGGCCGCAGAGGCCAGCTTTTCCTGAAGCCGGGCGATCTCTGCCTTCAATGAATCAAGGGTGCTGGAATCCGGACCGGACGCAGGTTGTGTTTTCTGGGATGCCTCGAACGCATCGACTTGGTCCTGAAGCGATTTCTGGACCAGCCGGGCCTCGGCCAGTTCCTTCTGGAGCAGTTCGATCTCCCCGGCCAGTTCGTCGATGATTTCATTCGGGGTGCCTTCGCTGCGGCGGGTTTCTGTAACCTCCAGTCCTTCGGCATCGGCTCGCCCGATCCAGCCGGGGAGATGTCCGCCGAGCCGGTTGGCAAGACGGATGAGGGAAGGAAAGTCCGGCCTGGGTGTGGTTTCCCTTGAAACAGCCAGGATTCTCAGTGCGATATCCCGGATCAGGGGTGCGACCGGATCAATCCGTGGCCGTGTGGCAAGAAGCGTGGGATCCGATTCGCCCAGTTCGGGCACATGCGGGACCGGTGAGTAGACCAGTGTCTGGCCGAATATCCTCGCGCAGTCGGCCAGCAGTTCGTCTGTCCGGGGTCCCTGGGTCGCCAGCTTCAGGAGCAGTCCCGCGATTCGCCCACATGCTCCCAGTTCCTCCCGGGCGATTTCGAGCATGCCGAGGAACTCCTCCATCGAATGGGCGAAAGAGGTTTCCAGCCGTGCCAGCAGAACGAGATCGGCATCCAGTTGCAGCAGCGGCCATAGATAGGCGGGCTTGGCGTAGGGCAGGGTGACGATGACGTTCTTCAGATGGAACTGGCCGGCGAACTGGTCGGCAAGCCCCTCGGCGTCGCCACGATCGATATAGCTCTTCAGGCTGTAGGCGGACAGAACATCCATCCCCTCGGGAATTCCCTGCCAGTTGACCGCCGTATCGGACAGATCGAGGAAGCCGGCATTCCGGTGTTCGAGCGCCCAGTAGGCGGCGATATTGGCGCCCAGGGTGGATGCGCCGGCACGTGGAGAGATGGGCATGATCGCGGTGATTTTCACGCGCTCTCACCACCTTCTCCTGATGGAGGTTCTCCCGGACCGGACCGCTGGATATCCAGTTCCGAGTCATCTTCCACGTCGAGTTCAAATGAGGGCACAAAACGGGCGGCAGACGTTTCTTCTCCGGCGGTATCAGGCGCCGATATGCTGGCCGCCTCGACTGGCGGTTCGCCATCGTCGGAGATGCTTGCCTCGCTGGTCCAGAAGTCAGAAGATGTTGCCGATTCGAATGCCACCGGTTCTGTATTCACTGGTGCCTGTGGGGCAGGTTCCGGTTCCTCATGGCGGGCATCGTGGCTGTGCAGGAGTAGCGGGCTGCCGGTCTGGGTGTTCCACGTCACCTGCGCGGCGGACGGCGCGACCATCGACCGGTTCCATGTGGAAATACGGCTGGCCAGGGCCTCGAGTTGCTCCTGCCTGAATGGCCATGCCAGCGGTTCTTTGAAGGACACAGTCCTCTCCTTCCCGACGCCCCGAACCCGAATGGCCAATTGTCGATGCTGCCGGGGAGCGAGTCCAGCGTCAACTGCAATTTCTGTCAGGTGAAAAGTGGGCTGGAATGTAAAGAAACGAAACGATCAGCCGTTTTCCAGAACCAGCTTGTCGGTGCGGGCCCAGCGTTCCATCACCTCCGCAGCCCAGGCCTTGTAGGCGAGGGCGGCCGGGCTGTCGGGGTTCTGGCCCGAGGCGGTCTGGCCGTAGTAGTTGGCTTCCGGAATGACCGGATCGCGGGGGATGGTCGTCCGGAATACTGCCTTGGGATAGCGTTTCTGTGCGTACGCGGCGATCCGGGCCGTGAGATCATTGCTGGTCCCGACCATGGTCAGCAGCAGTCCTTCGACATACGGGGTGACACTGTCGCCACGGGCTTCGCGGATCTGCTCCAGCAGTTGCGGCAGGATGCGGAAGGCGAGCGGCTCACTCTGCACGATGGCGGCGACGGAATGGGATACCTTCATTCCCCATCTGACCCAGGGACCGCCGGCGGGGGGCGAGTCCAAAACCGTCACGTCGTAATGACCTGCCAGTTCACGGAACTCCGGTCCCAAGCCAGCCAGTGTCGATTCGTCCGGAAACTTCTCGGCAGCGATACCGCCCAGGTAGATGGTGGAGAGGTTGGGGACCGAGGAAACCTGCACACTGGCGGCAAGGGCTCCTGGCTTCGCCGTCTCGGGTTTTGAGGCCCGGGTCTTGGCTGGCATCAGGCCAAGGATGGAGGCCCCCAGCGGGTCGAGGTCGGCAAGCAGGACGCGTTTCCCCAGGGCAGCCAGTTCTCCCGCCAGATTCATCGAGGAGGCGGTCTTTCCGACTCCGCCCTTGATCGAATAGATGTCAATGATTCTCAATGCCTGCTGAACCCCGGACGTGCGCAGGACGATGCGCCCTGTCCGGCTTCTATTTATAACGAATCTCCGGAGTTGCAAATAGCGGCAAACGCTGGTGTATCGCGGTGATACAACAGCGGAATCCGGAAAGAAGTTCGGGATAGTGGCTGCTGTCCCGCCACTCTATCCCTGGGCGTGAATCCGGCGCTGGCTCCGGACGGCGAGGTGGTTCAGCGCCTGTATATAGGCCTTGGCGCTGGCGACGACGATATCGGGGTCGGTCCCCGAACCGCGCACCACTTTCCCGTCGCCCTCAAGCGTAACCGACACGTCGCCCTGTGCGTCAGTGCCGCCGGTAATGGCCTGCACGACGTATGATTTTACCGTGGCGGTCGTTCCGGTGATCTGCCGGATGGCATTCAGCGCCGCGTCCACGGGTCCGTCGCCGAAGGCGGCGGCAGTCTGGGCCTGACCCTCGATCTCCACCGTGACGGTGGCATTCGGCCGGAGTTCGGTTCCGGACGAGACGTTCAGGGCCCTGAGCCGTATGCGGTCGTCAGCCCCGATCAGTTCGCCGGTCACGATCGCCTCGATGTCCTCGTCATAGACGACCTTCTTCAGGTCGGCGAGGTTTTTGAACCGGGTGAAGGCTTTCTGGACCTCCTCATCCGACAGGTGGAAGCCCAGGTGCTCCAGCCGGTCACGGAAGGCATGGCGGCCCGAGTGCTTGCCGAGCACCAGCTTGTTGGTGGGGATGCCCACCGACTCTGGGGTCATGATCTCGTAGGTGATCTTCTGCTTGAGGACGCCATCCTGATGGATGCCGGCCTCATGGGCGAAGGCATTGGCGCCCACTACGGCCTTGTTCGGCTGGACGTAGGTTCCGGTCAGGGTCGAAAGCAGCCGGGACGAGGGGTAGATCTGCTCGGTCACGATGCCGGTTTCATAGGGCATGATGTCATGCCGGACCCGGAGGCCCATGACGACCTCCTCCATTGCGGCATTCCCGGCCCGCTCGCCGATGCCATTCACCGTGCATTCCACCTGCCTGGCGCCGGCGCGTACCGCCGCCAGCGAATTGGCCACCGCCAGCCCGAGATCGTTGTGGCAGTGGACGCTGATGATGCAGTTGTCGACGCCGCGGACTTCCTTGCGGATCGTGGTGATGAGATCGAAATACTCATGGGGCATCGTGTAACCGACCGTGTCGGGAATGTTCAGGACGGTGGCCCCGGCCTCCACGGCAGCCTGAAGTACCTTGCACATGAACTCGGGGTCCGACCGCGTCGAGTCCTCGGCGGAAAACTCCACCCATTCCACGTGAGAACGGGCGCGTTCTACCGCCCGGGCGGCGGCGGTGATGACTTCCTCGCGGGTCTTGCGGAGCTTGTATTTGAGATGGATGTCGCTTGTGGCGATGAACGTATGGATGCCACACCGGTCGGAATGCTTGACCGCCTCGGCCGCCCGGTCAATGTCGGCGAAGTCGGTCCTCGCCAGGCTCATGATCCGGGGACCCTTCACCGTGCGGGCCACTTCGCGCACGGCCTCGAAATCTCCCTGGCTGGCGATGGCGAACCCGGCCTCGATGATGTCCACATTCAGTCTCGCGAGCTGCTGCGCCATGAGCAGTTTTTCCTGGGTGTTCATGGAACAGCCAGGCGACTGCTCGCCATCCCGCAGGGTGGTATCGAAAATGTAGACGCGGTTTTTGGATGCCGGATCGCTCATGTGTTTCCTGTCTCTCTGTTTCCGCCCCCGGCCGGTCTGCGGCGGGGGATAGTTTACGGCTCCCGAAAATGAAAATCCCCGGTCTCCTTGGGGGAGGCCGGGGTTCCTGCTGGTGCGTTCCGGGCTTTAGGTTCTGGTGATCTTGCCCTTCATGCGCGCAGGTTCCCGGCCCCGCTAAGGAGGAGGCCAAGAAGCCCGGCAAGCAGCATGTCGGAAGAACGCATCATCAAAGGCAATGATATGGCCTGTGCCGGGGACGGTCAAGGCCGGAGCGATTCGGGCTCGTACAGTTGCGATTGTGCAGCCGAATCCTGCCGGGTGATGACGATGGCATTGGGGATGGCGGAATCGGGTTCTATAACTACTGATTTAACCGGATGCCGCAGGTAAAAACCCGCAGACGGTCCGCCGTCCAGATTAAGTGCGCTCCGGACTCCAACAGCAGTTCTCAGGTGCTCGGCGAGATCGTACAGGTCAATCGGACCGGATGAGGCCCCTAAAACGGCAGTCTTTTCATTGAGAAGGGCAACGAACGTCCGCCGCTCTCTTTTTCCCGATCTTGACCTGATGCCCGGCAGTCCGTCCGGTTCCACCATGACGGGTCCGGCCTGAAGTGCATGCGGGGGCTCATTTTCCTTCGGGTAATCGCGTTTGAAGATGATCGACGCCTTGGGCCCCCACAGAAGCAGGGCGCCGCTCCCGCCGCCCCAGATCTTTGCGTGGGTCTGCCCGGCGCTTCGCACGAGGCCGGATGGGCGGCCATCGGCCTCGAAGTACCCGCCGTTGATAATCGCGATGTCGCCGTCCTGTTCGAGGGATTTCAGGGGAACCCGCAGCCGGGAGGGGGGCGCGGCCCGCACCGCGGCAGCAAACCGGCCCAGATCGGCCCGGATCATGTACAGGGTAATCGGCAGCCCTTCCGCAGCCGGTGGCAGCCGGTCCTGCCGGTAGTGGAGGCCCGGCTCAAGTTCTTCCCACGGACGGTCCGGCGCGGCGCGCTCGCTGGTCATCGCCGGGGGAGCCACCGAGACGGCCGTCATGAAGGCAAGGACCGTCACGGGAAGCCGAAGGCGCCGGTGGGAGGGAGCCTGCATACGGCCAGCATTCTATCAGGCCCGGCAGGATGGGAACAGAAAAAGCGCGGGGTATTCCGTCCGTTATCTTTCTGCGATCAGGCGGCCGGTGCGAGTGTCATTAACGACTGGAGCTGCCGGGATTCGCCCTTGGCGTTTCCGAGCATCACGTCCAGCGGATGCACCCGGCCGTCGTCCATGACGATAATGCCGGTTTCGGCGGTTTTCCTGACCTCGCTCATGATCCAGTCCTTGCCGAGCAGTTCCACCACGTCGGGAAGGTCACGGAGGAAAGCGCGGGCGATCCAGGGAATGATGGCCCTGGTGAAGCTCAGGCGGAACTGCCCCATCTGGCTGTGGACCCAGCGCACGTGACCGATTTCATCAATGATGATCTGGTCGAAAAGGGAGTCGATCCGCTTGAGGGCTTCCGGTTCGTCGGCGAACAGTTCTCTGGCCTTGAGCTGGAGCCCCTTGAACACGACGAGCCCAATGGCCTCGGCGCAAAGAATCAGGATGTTGGAGAAATAGTAGGGAAGCTGCACAAGTACGTTCAGGAGCATCCGGGTTCCGAGCTTGGGTGGAATGATTTCCATCTGGACGCCGAGCGTCCTTACGCAGTCGGCGAGCAACCGCGTGTGATAGTTTTCCTCGATCTGGACCCAGGAATAGGGGTATTCGGGATCCTTCATCGGCTTCACTTCAAAACCGTATTTGACGCCGTAGTCTTCGGTCAGGTTTGCATTGGCCGCGCATACGGCCCACAGGGTGCGGCGATCGAGGCCCGGTTCCGGGCTTCCGCGCCGCTGGTTGCGCGTGAACACTTCCTGATTGAGCCGGCCCCTGGCGGAAACCAGGGTCGGATTGGAATCCAGAACCCGGAAAAACTCGTCACGCAGCGCGGAGGTGTGGGCCTCGAAATCCGGCTTGCCGTTCCGTTCCTTCAGGTACTGGATGTAAACCGTTCTGACCTTTTCACGTTCGGCTTTCGGGAGCGCTTTGAAGGTGTTTTTCATGATAACCCCTGTGGTATTTCTGGCAGCACAATGTGGATCTGCCGGGGCCCATATTATGAAACCATTGATGTATTGCAATATAATTTTATACTTGAGTCTAAAATCTATCTATAACTATTTAAAATTACTTGGAAAATCAGGAGATATTTTTTCCAGTCTAAAATGATGCCGTAGTCCTGGTACAGCCTGTGTGGTTATGATTGGCAGTAAACAGGGCGATCTCGTGGATATGAGGAGGATTTCCCTATGACCGGGAAAATACGGTTGCGCTTCATGCTGACGGGGTCGGTCTGCCTGCTGGCCGCTGCGGCCGTCCGGTTGAGCGCCGGAGAAGCATGGCTTCCTACCGATGCGCCGGACGATCTGAAACCCCTGGTTACCCAGGCTGACAAGGCCTCGCAGGCACTTGCCCAGCGGCTCATGGCGCGCCTGACGGCGGCCTTCGGGGAGGGCGGGGCCCCGGCGGCGGTGGATGTGTGCAGCCGCGAGGCAGGCGAACTGGCTTCGACTGTTGCACTGGAGTTCGGCGTTGAGATCGGCCGGACCAGCCACAAGATCCGCAATCCGAAGAACGCTCCGCGGGACTGGGTGAAGCCCCATCTGGATGCGGCGGCCGGCAGGAAGGCCGCTCAGGTGAAACCCGTTGCCATCCGGCTGGAGAAGGGCGCAGGGCTTCTGAAGCCGATCGGCGTGCAGGGATTCTGCCTAACCTGTCATGGTGCGAGTGTGGATGTTTCGGTGAGGGAGGCGATTGCGGCCCGCTATCCCGACGACCGGGCGACCGGGTTTGCCGAAGGGGATTTTCGCGGATTTTTCTGGGTGGAAGTGAAGGGGAAATAGGCGGGCGCGACCATTTTGCAAGCCAGCTCGAATTGCTCCGGTGAAGACGCCCCCAGCGGCGGGATCTGGCAGAGGATGCTCATTCCGGCAGTTCCTTCGCTCCTGCTGAACCTGTTCCTGTTCCGGGATGTCTATCTGGGCACGCGGGTGTTTTACTACCGCGATGTTCTGGAAAACTACGTGCCGTACCGGATGTTGCTGGCCTCCCGCATCCGGAACGGCGAACTGCCCCTGTGGGTGGACCACATTTATGGCGGCCTTCCGTTCTGGGCCGATCCGGTCAACTCGATCCTCCATGCGGGCCAGTTCCCGTTCTATCTGTTCTATGGGTACCTGAATCCGTTCTGGATTTACGGGCTTGTCGCTGGCCTGCATTTCCTGTTTGCCCAGGCAGGGTTCTACCGGCTTCTTCGGACGATGGAATGCCGTCCCGGGGTCGCAGCCGCCGGGTCGGCGCTCATCGCCTATTCGCCCGTGGCGCTGTCCCTCCACTATGCCCTTCAGTTTCTCTACGGGTTCAGCCTGCTGGGCTGGGCGCTCGCATCGCTGATAGCCCTGCGCCGTTCTCCTTCGCTGTCCCGTGCGGCGTCACTGGCGGGCTGGACTGCGCTCCTCGTTTTTACAGGGGATATTCAGCTTGTCTACCTGCTGGGGCTGCTGACCCTGGCTTCGTGCGCGGTCGCGCCGGGGCCGAAACGAAAAGCTGTTCTGGCAGGCGGCAGCGCGATGGCTGCCGGAGCGATCCTCTCTGCGGCGGTTATCGTCCCCGGGTTCGAATACTCCCGGAACTCGTCCCGGCACGAACAGAACCTGTCGGGACTGTCCGATGCCTGGTCACTGCACCCGGTAAGGTTTGTGGAATGGCTGGCCCCGGGACTTTTCGATACATCTTCAGCTGGTGTACAGGCCGATTTTTCGGCCATCGCACGCTCACCGGCGAATGAGGGCGTCGTTTACTTCATCCGGGCCCACCCCTCGCTGCTATTGCTGGCTGCCCTGCCGTGGATACTGGTGGCCGCCCGGCGGGACAGGCGTATCGCCTGGCTGATGGGACTGGCGGGAACCGCTATCTGGCTTTCACTGGGCTCGTATGGGGGCCTTTACAGCCTGCTGGCGCAATTGCTTCCCGGATGGGGGCAGTTCCGGTTCCCGGAGCGGCTGCTGCTCCATGCGTTTGTTGCCTGGGGGCTGGCAGGCGCGCTGGCGCTGGAGCAGCTGAAACCGGGGGCGGATATCCGGCCCGGCCGGACGGCTTTCGCTCTCTGGAGCGGCGCGCTGCTGGTTCTTGCGGTAGTCGGGGCACTTTCCGGTGGATGGGCCACATCCCTGGCGAAGCTGACCGGTGTTCCCGGCAATCCTGCATTTAACTTGCATGTCATGGGCAGTTTCCGGCTGGGGGCGCTGCTGCTGGCGGTATCGCTGATTTCCCTGTGGATGCTTCGCTGGGCACCGAAAGCAGGAATGTGGTGCCTGCTTGCCGTGTTGTCCGCCGAACTGTTGTGGCTTTCGCCATCCAGCCTGCCGTCGGCTCCCGCCGAATCGGTGTCCCATGCGCCGGCCCTGCTTCCGGCCCTCCAGGAAGCATTCCCCGATCCTTCCGTCGAGCCGCCTCTCCTCTATATCAATCTGCCACTGGGTTCGCTGGATACGGACCCGGTGCGTGCCGAGACCCGGTACCGCTGGGACACCCTGCGCGGAAACATAGTCATGCTGGCGCCGTTCAGCGTTGTGGACGGTATCAATTCGTCATGGCTGGCCGATCACGAACGGGCCAACCGGACCATCTCGCCCGGCAGGCGTCACCGGATCGAGAACCTGCGGGCGGTCATCGTGCCTGTAGACCGGTCGGTTGCGGCCGGGGAGGGCGAAGAATGGGTATGCTCGGCGCCGTTCAGCCGGTTCCCGGCGCGTGCGTGCTATCTGGAGAACACGCTCCCGGCCGCGCGTGCGTTGAGACAATGGCAGACCCCGGGCGATCCCGCATCCCTTGTTGCCGCGGTTTCGGCTCCGGAATGGAATCCGGAACTCACCGGATACATCGGACGTTTCACCGGCTCCAGTCCGGCACCGCCGCCCGCCGTGTCGGGTGATACCGTAGGCGGCGAGGTGACCATTCTCGCCTGGAGGCCGGAACTGAAGGTCGTTTCCACAAGACGGCCGGAACCGGGGCCGGTGGTCCTGCGCCAGAACTACTATCCGGGGTGGGTTGCCTACGTAAACAACGTCCGCCAGCCCGTGCTGGCGGTGAACGGCTACCAGCTCGGGGCGTGGGTTCCGGCCGGCGAAAGCCGGGTGGAGTTCAGCTTCGAACCGGCATCAGTGACGGCAGGGCTCGCCATCAGCCTGGCAGCCTGGCTCGCCTTGGCGGTTTTTGCGCTTTACCGGATCAGGCCCTGATCTTGCCGACGCGCTTGGCGATGGAAAGCTTCCAGCGTTCCACGCGCAGGGTGGCCGCATCCACCATCTCGGTCCCGAAGGTGATCGCGCCGAGGCCCTGTTCCTTGTCGGCCTTGTCGTAGGCACCGATGATCTCGGTGGCCCGCTTGATCTCCTCGTCGGAGGGAGTGAACACCTCGTTCACCACCTCGACGTGTGTCGGGTGGATGCACCACTTGCCGTCAAACCCCATGTTGCGGGCGTTGATGGCATCCTTGCGGACCTGGTCCAGATCCTTGTAGTCCAGTGTCACGTTGTCGATTGAATCGATCAGCGCGGCGCGGGCGGCGGTCACCACCTGGCTCTTGGCCCAGTGGAATACCTGGAACTGCTCGTCGCCCTTCATGACGCGGGCATTCACGTCGCCGGCGTAGTCGGCGATACCGAAGATGAGGGCGTCCATGCGGGGCGATGCCTTGGCGATGTCATAGGCCTTGAGGGCCGCCGCCGCGCTTTCGATCAGCACCTCGAACTTCACCTGCTTCTTCATGTTGAGCTTGTATTCGAGCTGGTTGAACAGGAAGTCGTAGTAGTGGATCTCCTCGGGGCCGTACACCTTGGGAATCACGATCACGTCCACGGCATCGCGGGCGATGGTGAGCACCTCGATGATGTCGTCAAGGCACCAGATGGTGCGGATGTTGTTGGCACGGAAGCCCCGGATCTTCTGGCCCCAGTCGTTCTCGGCCAGCGCCTTTCCGACCACCTTGCGGGCATCAACCTTCTGCGAGACGGCGCAGGCGTCCTCAAGGTCCAGCATCACCATGTCGGCATTGCCGGAGGCGGCCTTCGCGCAGAGTTTCTCGGAGTGGCCCGGCGTGGTCTGCTCGGAGCGGCGGACCTTCTTCTCGCTGATCTTGTCCAGATGGTAAGACATGTTTCCCTGTTTCCTTCTCTCGTAATGTGAATGAACCGTCCCGCGGGGGGACGGTACCTATTTCCCGTCGATGATCCGCTTGGCGATCACTTCTGCCTGGATTTCCGATGTGCCCTCGAAAATCTTGATGATCCGGCCGTCGCGCCAGAACCGCTGGGCCCGGTACTCCTTCGAGTAGCCATACCCGCCGTGAATCTGCATCGCCTCGCTCGTCACGTGCTCGGCCACTTCCCCGGCCTTGACCTTCGCCATGCCGGCTTCGAGGTCGCAGCGCTTGCCCTGGTCCTTCATGGCGCAGGCGTAATAGAGGAGCTGGCGCAGGGCCTCGATATCAGTGGCCATGTGGGCCAGCTTGTGCCGGATGAGCTGGTGCTCGGCTAGGTATTTTCCGAACTGCTTGCGTTCCCTGGCGTACTGCAGGGCGTGGTCATAGGCCGCCTGCGCGACGCCAAGGCCGCGGGCCGCCGTCTGGATGCGGGCCGACTCGTAGGTCGTCATGAGCTGGTAGAAGCCCTTGCCTTCCTCGCCGCCTATGAGGTTCGTGACCGGAAGCTCCAGATCCTCGAAGTTCAGCGACCAGGACTTGAGGCCGTGGTAGCCGATGGCCGGGATGTACGATCCGGTGAGCTTGGGCGGCATGAAATCATCGCCCGGCTTCTTTTCGAGCACGAGCATCGACAGTCCCTTGTGCCGGAGCGACTTGTCCGGATTCGTCCGGGCGAGGATGGTCATGACATTCGCCCGGTTGGCGAAGGTGCACCAGGTCTTGGGGCCGTTCAGGACGTAGTGATCGCCCTTCTTTTCGGCCTTGAGCTCGAAGCTCGCCGTGTCGGAACCGTGATTGGGCTCGGTGAACGCCGCCGCGCTGAGCAGCGATCCGTCGGCAAGCCCCGGGAGCCAGCGCTTTTTCTGTTCCTCGGTGCCGCCGTTCAGGATCAGGGTTCCGGCGATCACATTGCGGGTCATTACCGAACCCACCGACAGCCAGCCGCGTGACAGTTCCTCGGTCACGATGGCCATTGACAGGTGGTCCATCCCGGCACCGCCGTAGCTGTCGGGCAGGATCAGGCCGAAGTAGCCCTGTTCGGCCATCTTCCGGATGACCTCCATCGGGATCTCGGCTGCCCGGTTGTCCAGTTCGTCGGCGATCGGGACGATCTCCTTCTCGACGAACTTGCGTACGCTGTCCCGGAGTGATTCGTGCTCTTCGTTCAGAAATCCGGCCATGTCTCTTGGCTGTGTCCTTGGGGTGTGAGGGCTCCGCGTGAAACCGGAAGGCCGCGGGCGGGCGCTAGTTAATCCGTCTGGCGCAGTCAGGCAACCGGCAGATAAACCGGCCGGCCGTTCCGGTTGACGCGGGAGTCAGCGAAAGGCCCCTTACGCCTTGGCGTCGGGATTCACCTTCTGGCCGCCGCCCGAATAGTCGTAGTAGCCCTTGCCGCTCTTGCGGCCGAGGTCGCCCTTTGCCACCAGCTTCACCAGGCTCGGCGGGCTCTTCAGGCGTTCTTCCTTCAGCTCGGAATGGAGGATGTCGGCCATGTGCTTGACGATATCCAGGCCGATGTAGTCGCTCAGTTCGAAGGGCCCCATCGGGTGGTTGCAGCCCAGCTTCATCGCCGTGTCGATGTCGGCGGGGTTCGACACGCCCTGCTCCATGAGCCGGATCGAATCCACGAGGTAGGGAACCAGCAGCCGGTTGACGATGAAACCCGGCGCCGAGGCGAGCGGAACAGGCGACTTGTTCACGTCCTTGCAGAAGGAGACGAGGGAGTTCTTCGTGTCGCCGGACGTCCTGGATCCCGTGATGACCTCCACGAGGCCCATCACCGGGGCGGGGTTGAAGAAGTGGAGCCCGGCGAACTTGTCGGCGCGCTTTACCGCCGAGGCCATCTGGTCGATCCCGATGGTGGACGTGTTGGTCGTGAAGATGCCCTCGGGCTTGACGATCCTGTCCAGCTTGCTGAACAGGTCGTTCTTCTTGTCCAGTTCCTCGACGATCGACTCGATGATCAGGTCGCAGTCCTTCAGCTCATCCAGCCCGGCCGCCCAGGTGACGCCGTTCTTGGCGGCATTGGCCTTGTAAATGGCGAGCTTCCCCCGGCTCACCTCCTTGTCGATCCCGGCCTCGAAATCTTTCCGGGCCTTGCTCGTATCGCCGCCAGTGGCCTTCACCGCCACGACCCTGATACCCGCCTTGGAGACGACATTGACGATGCCGCTCCCCATCGCTCCGAGACCCACGACTCCGACCTGCTGGATTTCCATAATGCTTCCTTTAAGAGGGTGTTTTTCCGGTCCCGCCGTCCGCCCGGCCGGGGCGGGTGCTTCGGGCCGGAGGTGGTCCCTAACCGGCTGAACGCCGGTTCGGCAAGCGGAGCTCCGGCCGCAAAGAAACGGCGTGTCGGGAGGCGAGCCTTTTAAAGTGTTTCCTGCCTCACTCGAAACGGAAACGGGGGCGAAGCCTCTGTTTCCGTTTTGAGTTGCGGGCAGGCTCCAGTCAGTTACACTTATCGAGGCGCTGCCACCGTGCCCTGAGATGTTTTGAGTTGCGGGCAGGCTCCAGTCAGTTACACTAAGCCCCGATGCCTCCGGGGGCTCCGGTGAGTTTTGAGTTGCGGGCAGGCTCCAGTCAGTTACACTGGCGAACGGTTCAACGTCTATAACCGCGAGTTTTGAGTTGCGGGCAGGCTCCAGTCAGTTACACTCTGTAGAATGCGCTTTCCGCCAGCTCTATGGTTTTGAGTTGCGGGCAGGCTCCAGTCAGTTACACTGGTCGAACAGACCATCGACAGGATATACGGTTTTGAGTTGCGGGCAGGCTCCAGTCAGTTACACTACCCCTCCCGTAAGCCCCTGAAATCGCCGGTGAAAGCGGTTTCGGGGGCTTACGGGATACGGGCCAGCCATCAGAACATCTCCACCTGGGCCGGGGCGTTTTCCGGCGGCCTGCGCCGTTTTCCCCAGTAAACCTGCATTCGTCCGAACTGCTTGTCGGTGATGAGAAGCAGCCTCACCTCGCCGTCCGGGGGGAGCATCGCCTGCACCCGCCTGGCGTGGACCTGCGCGTTTTCGTCCGACGCGCAGTGGCGAATGTACACCGAGAACTGCATCATCGTAAAGCCGTCCTTGAGAAGCCCCTTGCGGAACCGGGTGTACTGCTTGCGGGCCTCAGCCGTGTCCACGGGCAGATCGAACATTGACACGAGCCACATGGACCGGAACCCCCCGAACGTGACGCTCATGGCGCCGGAAACTCCAGGGTGTCCCGCTCGCCCGTGTAGCACTCGCGGAGCGACGCCGCCGTCGTATGCAGGGCCACCATGAGCGGAACCCGCCGGTTCTGGATGGCAGCCGGAACCGACAGCACGCTGAGGAGTTCGGCCTTGGCCCGCTTGTCCAGGGTGTCCGCCTGCCCGTTCACCAGCCGGATCACCGCCCGGTCGGTGAACGGGCGGAACGGCTCGATGAGGTCATCGGCCAGCGCGAAGGCGTTGTACTGGTTCCGGTGGTGGAGCCCCAGCGAGGGGTGCAGTCCGGCCCCGGCGATGGCCCGCGCCACCGCCGCCCGCAGCACCGTGTAGCCGTAGTCGAGAAACGAGTTGATGAACTGCGATTCGTCGCTCCGCCGGAAGGCGGGAGTGAACAGCAGCGGCCAGTACCGCTGCGCCGCCTGCGCCTCGATGTTGTCTGGGTCGCCATTCTTCACCTGCCGGGCCAGTTCCGTGAACGCGCCGGCCTCGGCTCCCTGTTCGGCCACCACCTGCCCCTGGTGCTGCACCTTGGCCCGCACGATCTGCCTCCAGAGCCGTTTCCGCAGGCTGTCGCTGGCCGCCGCCTGCGCTGCTGCCGCCCGGTTCTGGAGCGTATGGCCCTCCACCGGCAGCAGCAGCCCCGCCGGGTGGCGGTTCCGGCCGCAGACGACGACGGCCACGTTCGCCTCCAGCAGGGCACCGAGCAGGCCGTGGGAATAGGTGACGCCGGGGTTGTCCACGATGAGGACGCCCAGATCCTCGATGGGAACGGTTGAGAGGATTTCGTCTCCGTGTTTGATGATCATCTGCCCGTCGCGCAGCGACAGGTAGGCGGGCTTCTCCGAGATTTCGATACAGCGTTTAATCATGGGTGACCTCACCCCAAAAACTGGATCGGTTTTCAGGGGGAAGGTCAATCCAGTTCGATTTTCTCTATTACTCCTAGGGGGCTAATTCTTACCTTGTAGGGTGCGATACCGGGTTCAGAACCTAAATCTTTCATTTGTGCAGGACTGCAGCTGAATTCATCTCGAGGCGGGTTCGCTACCATTTCTGACGTGCCGATAGTGCCTGCTGTCCCAGTCTTTTGTTTGTTTTTCTTGCCATCATTAGGTTTTTTGCTGGGGGCTCCTCGAGCATCCCAGTGGCCGGTGAAAGTGATGCTTCTGTCCTCGATTTTTACGACTTTGAAAAATCCTGGCATATTGGTCTTTTTATGCCTCATCCGGAAAATCTCTCCTAAACTGACCGAAAAAATAAAATTATGCGATTCATATATTCTAAATAATTTCAGACCTAATTCATCTCCATACAATGTTGCTAGAGAAGCTGAGAGATGATCTCGATTTTCAATTAATTGTCCAAGGCTTCGACCTATGACCAATGGTAGGCGATACTGTTTAAGTATTTTTGGGGGTTTTGCTCTGCGCGCAGCATGGAACATGCTCCAGCAAATTCCAGTCCATTCATTGGATTCTTTATGCGCTAATATCTCGATATGATGGTTATTATCGGGGCGATAAAATCTCTGAACGCCATCTTTCCGGGACTTTATCTCGACAGGGTCTCCGATCGCCCGTGCGCTCGTCCATTTGAATACCGGGATTCCGGTAGTTTGTAAAATCACCCTTGTATTTTTGTCTATAGCGCCGTGTAATTTAAGTTGTTTTCGGAGTGTGGGATTCAAGATTACGGGTTTGCCTCCTGTACTCCATTCGCCATTTGCCTTGGAAGGCGGTCTAATCTCTCCAAAGCTGCTGTCCGTGATCTTCGATACCCCGACGCGCTGCTGGTAGAGACCTTTTAGGTATGTATCGCGGTTCACCGGTGATTTCGCCCGTCCGAAAGGGTTGTCTTCATGTAGAGCTCCGACCACTTTTCGCTTTGTGGGCCGGTGCGCAACTACGTGGCCTTTCAATTTTGTAAGTACTTGATCTTTAAAACTATTCCATGGCGGGTCAAGTTTCGCCTGTTTCGGTGTGAGTCCACTTTCTTTTTTCTGCAATTCTTGTTGCTGAGCACGCCGGGATAGCTCCTGGATTCGCTCAGGGCCGGTCATGGCAATTACGACGGCGTCTATTGCATGATGGCGGTGATCCCATCGGCGCTTTCCATCCTTACGGCTGACAGGCCGGTCATTTCCGGGCTCTATTTCAGCGGCAGGCTGGGCTAACTCCGGATGCCATTCGGCATCAAGAGCACTTTCAAACAGGCCCCACTCCTTACGAAGTATGGCGGTAAATCGGCCTTTCGTTGTAAACACGCGGCGTCTGCCATCCATCTCTCCGTCGTAAAGGGCGTTGCGTAAATAGTCGCAGATTTGCACAGAGGCATAAGCGGTATCGGATAGCTGAGAGTTGGTAAATCCATCCTCATCGGATTTTGGTGCGTCTTTATGCAGGATTTTCCATTTGACCGGATTAACACCATTTTTCCCGGGAAGATGCTGGAGTCGTTGCTCCAGTTGTTCGAACTGCTCCGCCGTTAACCACTCTTTCGGAGTGCGGTCTCCCTTGGTCCTGTTGGAATCCGCAAAACATAGCAACTTATTGTTGAAGCTGTTGTCTACGCCGGAACGGCTTCGAGGAATGATGTGGTCGACTTCTATCCGTTTACCAGGCATGGCATTGCTATCGGTCAGAATCTGAGGTGGAATGCACTCTCCGGAATAGGGGCAGATACCCTTTTGTTCCTGCCACAAGCGAATACGTTCAACAGCTTTATCTTGCTGATTTTTTTGTTTCCCGGATAATCCATATGATTCAAGGATGGTTTTTCGGTCTTTTTCTCTCTGCCGGTTTTCTGCGAGCTGTTTGTCTCGGCGCTTGGCTGGCTGGGTAGCATCCCTGGCTAGTTCAACGATCACTCTATCGGGTTTTTGGCCGAACTTTCGTAAGTAATGAATCAGATGTCTTCGGACCTCGTAGACAGCTTTCCGGGCCACGCGATTGGCGATAAATGGTGGTGGCGGCAAAACTCCATTTCGTCTCTCAATATACCGACGGGTTGCTTTATTGGATGTTCGTAGCTGGAAAAGCCTGGGAAGGTCTTGAGGAGGTACGGAGTTTTTAAGAATCGTTTTTACTGCTTCAGTAACGGTATGTGCATATCGTATGCGTTGTTCTGGAGAAGCTCCACTTTGTTCGTCTTCCGCAAAATGTTGCCTGGCCTCTGTGACTGAATAGCCTTGCCTCAAATAAGGCAACAGATTGATAATCGCCCGCCGGGAAAGCCTCATTCGTTGTTGTGGATTCGGGCGTTCTTTCCACGCAGTGAGCAGCCGTTCTATCTGACTTGAATCCAGCTTCCACCATGCTTCCGCTTTGTCCGATAAGCGATGACTATCTGCTGCAGACGCAGGATCGTATTTGAGCAGTGCGCTATTGACGGAATCGAGACGGCGAACGCGGTCGGCATCGGACAAATTCTCAATCGAATCATGGCCGAATACCCCGTGTACGATTTCCCGGTAAAACCAGTCGGTATTGATCTCTCGGTCGGGATCGTTTTCCAGGTTAAGGCGATAGACGTCAGCGCCCCCCTTCTTTCTGAGGGTTTTCTTGTCGATTTCGAGAGCTTTCTTCACCCGCTCAACGGTGCCATTCCTCTCTTTCCGTAATGCGGTAATAAGAGCGGCGCGTTCTTCGTCTGTCAACGGCCGTGATCCTGGCGCACGGTCGTCAATACGGATGCTGTTGACGGTTTCAAGCACCCTAAATTCCTGTGCATAGCGGTCGCCAAGCGGGCAGCATAAATCGGTCGGTTCCAGTATGCACCGGCTGAGCGTACCGGTGTCCCAGTAAGTGCGCCGCTGACCAAATATCTCGCCTTTGTGACGCCAGGTCGCATCGCCTTGGGGGTTATCAAGTATGGTTCTGAAATCGTCGGTGAGCAGCCCAGTGAGTTTCCCAGGTAATGACTTCTGTTTTGTCCAAATCCGCCGGAATTCATCCCGAATCATCTCTCTGTCGGCATGAAACAGGTAAGCGCCCCGTCTGTTGCGTATGGGCTTCCGGTAGAATTTGCCATCGGGTGGTTGTTCTTTCAGAGGAACTTTTTCCGTATCGAACAGGTCGGCCATCATTTGACCGTAAGTGCGGCCGTTCAGTTCGCATTGGGTCCGTGCCAAAGCTTCCTTCTTCTGGGGCTGTTCTTTCCTGTTCTCTGATTCGGTATCACCTTCTTCAAAATCTACGCCAAACGCTCCACGCTGCTGGGAAAGGTGCAGAAGCACTCTACCAAGTTCGTATGGTTCAAGCGGTTCGGACAATGCTTTTCGGCGGAGCAGCCATGGATTGTCTTGCTTTTTTCCGGTTTGTTTTATTTCTTTTCTCGTCGGATAGAACAGGCGCCGGAATTCTTCGGGGTCTGAAGGTAGCAGGCCGTGCGCTGTGAGGACCGACCGTAAGCGGCGTAACCTTTTTGCTCGCCTATCAAACATTCGCCGTTGAGATCGTTTGGATCGGCGAGCCAGGTTTTTTGGCGCTCCTCGTTTGCTTTCACTTTCCTCTACGCCTTTGGGGAATATACTGACTCCAAAGGTGATGTCGCGTCCTGAAACGTCTACCCATGCGCTTCCGACAGAGTTCGTTCCGATATCGAAACCCAAGGTGGTTTTGAAGTTGTAATCTTCCATTTGGTTGAACCCTCTTGATTCCGGATAACATTCGGACTATTTTTGTCGCGTAACTGACTGGAGCCTGCCCGCACCCAAAATAAGGTGACACCCAAAAGGTGAAAATCCGCAGGCTTATTGCATCTAGCCCCAGTTCGTGTAACCCACGGCCTGGGGCAAATTTTTTCAATCCCCTAAGCACATATTCGTCCGCTAAGCGGAAAATATTCTACACAACAAAAAACTGAATGTTAATCCGGTTGGGCAACCTTCCGGAACAACCTTGAGCCCGGGGTATAACCCGGGCTCGTTATTTTTGGGTAAGCGAACCCGTCTATTCTTCGATTGCGAAGCGGGGTTCGGTGGTGACGGGGATCTCGTAGTTGGGCGAGCCGTCTTCCAGCGCGGCGTCGGGGATGCCGTCGCCATCGGAGTCGAGGTCGCGGAAGTTGGGGATGCCGTCGCCGTCCAGGTCACGGGCACCTTCCACAAGGTCGGGGATGCCGTCGCCGTCCGTATCGGGGTCCAGTATGTCGGGGATGCCGTCGCCATCCCGGTCGGGGAGGCCGCAGTCGCTGTGGATGGCGCCGGCCGGGTAGCCGTCCAGGTCGAACGAGCCGGTTTCGGTTACAAATGCCTCGATGCCGTCCGGTATGCCGTCCCGGTCGGAATCGAAATGCCACGGGCTGCTGCCACAGAGGTTTTCCACGAGGTTCGTCACGCCGTCCATGTCGGGGTCGCCGAGCGGGCCGTCGTGGTCGTCGGCATCCAGCCAGTTGGGGATGCCATCGCCGTCGAGATCGCCCGTCCCTTCAATGCTGTCGGGCTTTCCGTCGCCGTCGGAGTCGAGGTCGCGGTAGTTCGGCACGCCGTCGCCGTCGGTGTCGGAGGTGCCCTCCAGCCGGTCGCTGATGCCGTCGCCGTCCGAATCGGTGTCGAGGGCGTCAATCACGCCGTCCCGGTCGGTATCCCAGGGCCGGCTGAAGTCGCCCAGTTCGGTAAGGTCATCAATGCCGTCGCCATCGGAATCGGAGCTGTTGGGATTCGTCCCGAGGAGTATCTCGACCGAATCGGGGATTCCGTCCAGGTCGCCGTCGGTGTCGAGGCTCTGGACAGTGGTGGTGAAATCCCTGAGCGAGGTCAGCCCCCACGAGTCTGTCACGGTAAGCCGTACCCGGTAGCGGCCCGTCCCGCCAGGCACCAGCACCGCACGGGCCGTTTCGGCGCCGCGGATCTGGGCCGAGGTGGCGGCGGCGGGCCTGTCGATGAGCGTCCAGCGGAAGGAAACCGTATCGCCGTTCGGGTCGGCGGAGTTGCGTGCATCGAGCGGAACGGACGAACTGCCGGCCCACGAGGCGGGTACCTTCGCGTCGATCACTGGCGCATGGTTGATCCTGAGCCGCATGGCCGGATCGCCAAACAGGGTCCAGGTCAGCAGGAAGCTGTCGGCATCTCCCACTCCGGCCGCGGCCATGATGGCAGCACGCATGGCGTCGCCGATCCGGACGAGCCCGGTCCCGAGGGCGGCTTCGTAGAATGCCCGTGCGGCCGCCGAATGGGCAGGCGGTGTCGAGAGGCCGCTGCCTGCCAGGTAGGCCGCGACGCCCGAATCGGCACGCCGCATAGCCACTTCCGACATCGACGACGTGTAGGGGTTGACGTAGTTTCCGTCGAGGCAGCCGAACGTGGTGACAACCGCGAGCCGCTCGGTGTTCGACACCAGGTCCCAGTCCTCGCGGTTGCTGGGTCCGATGGGAAGGAACGGATTGTGGGTGCGGAAAATCTGCTCGTCCGCCCACAGGAGCGATGAGCCGTGACCGCGGTAATAGAGCAGCAGGGAGCCCGCGTTCAGGCTGCCGGCGACACCGGCCGTCGTCGCCGGCAGATTCGGTGGGGGGGAACCGTCGGCCAGGTACAGCCGGTTTACCGAGCGGCCGGAGCCCGTGACGATCGGTACGATATCACTTTCGGTTTGTGCCCGGATCAGCTTGTCCTCGGGCTTGTTCATGGCGTTGTCGGCCACGAGGGTCACGGTTTGCACATGAGGCGCGGTCATCGGCTGCGCCTCGTAGGCGAGAATCTTTTCCACCTGGGCGGTCACTTCTCCGGCATTGCGGGCCGAAAGACGCCCCACCGCAAGATCCGGGACGATATCGAACCCTTCGAGGAGGGCGAGGTAGTTGTCCGCCGGTGCGCGGAAATGCGGATTGTCGTAGAGGAACGTCGGCGTCTGGTGCTGGTTCCCCGCGGCGGGCGGAGCCAGCATTCCGCGGGCATCCTGGTCGGCATCGCCCACCAGCAGCGCGTATTTGGGTTTCGACGGGAACCGGTGCCAGGCGTGGCGGAACAGCCCGCGGATGGCCAGCGGGTCGCTGTCTCCCCAGCCGAACTCGTCCATCACGTCGCTTACGCGGGCGCGCAGGACACGCATCCCCTCTCGTTCACGGTGCTGGAGCAGCGGCTCGGCTGCCGCGAGCAGGTCGTCCGGCCCGATGGCGATGTAATCGGCCCGGCGGCGGACATCGTTCAGCGTGGATGGCGTATTGGCCTGAACGGGCGGGTATCTCACCCCTGTTGGGGTCACGGCGGTGAGTATCCGCTTGTGGGCGTCGCCCGCGACGGCAAACGTCAGCGTTCCGCCGAAGGCCATTCCGCCGGTCAGTTTCTTGATCCTGACCGGATCGGAAACGTCGTAGAGACAGGGGTTCCCGTCCACGTCCGTCACCATGTAACGGCCGTCGCCGGGGGTGGTGAAGTCGAGGCGGCCATCCTGCATCTGGTAGCTGCGGGGATAGATGATCTGGATCCAGTTGAGCCAGCTCGTCACGAATCCGCTCGACACCCGGTCGCCAATCACCTGGAAGGCGACCGTGTTGTTTCCGGAGGCAAGCAGCGATGAACTGAAGGACGTGCGCCGTGTGACCAGTTCCCGGCCGGTGAACAGGAAATCATCCACTTTCGTGCCGTTGATAAACACGCGGACATGATGGTTGTTGACCGGTGTGGCGGTGCTGACTGTCTGCCCCCGGATCTGGAACGTCACCGCCGCCAGCGGGCCGGCCGTGTTCAGCCCATTGGCGGTGACGGTGAAGTTGTTCAGGGCGCCGTTCTGTCCTGCCTGTGCCGATAGCGTCTTCCAGAACCAGTGGTCTTCGTCCTGGGCATTCAGCGTCTCGAAGTAGACCTTGTCCTCCTCGTAGCGGTGGCTGGCGAGGAACCACGACCCCTCTGGAACCGGCGGGGCGATATCCGGCTGGGCGTCCACGATTTCAGGCCGGAGGCCCGGGCTGGTACCGGCCATGCACCAGTAGGCCGAGGTGAGGCGGTATTCACCCGCGTCGTTCTCGCCGTAAAAGAGTATCCCGTCGCCCGAATCGAACAGGCCGTTCACGTTCGCGTCGATCACATCGACGGCAATTTCCTTCCCCTTCCGGAAGCACTGGATGTTGGCGGCAGGGCCGCCGAGCGTGAGCCCGGCTGCACCCAGGTCGTCAGCCGTCACCGACTGGATGCCGTCATGGCCGACCAGCACCTTCACGGCCGCAGGACTGGAGGCAAGTGTCCATTGCCGCTGAAGGGCTGTATCGACGGCGGGCAGGGCATTGGTCTCCTGCACGTCCGTGAACTGGAGTTTCAGCGTGATGCGCTGGATGACGCGGCCCGTGCCGGATACGGGGTTCCACTGGTATCCGGTGACATGCACGGGGACAAACCGCTGGCCGCCGATCTCCACCGGTGGACTCACGACAACGGCATCGGAGGGGAAGAGCGCGTCGGACCCATAAACGATGGCGTCCGGTGAGGGCGGTCCCGGCTCGGTAGTGTCGGCTCCAACGAGGTCATTCAGTGCGGAGGCGGGAAGCCCGGTTTCTGCAACCGGGAGGATCTGCCGGCCGTAGTCGGGATACCAGTCCGTGCCGGTGATCTGGTGCCCGGTGAATGTGCCCTGCGGAGCCTTGATGAGATACGTGGCGCCGGGAACGGCCGGGTATCCGGCGGGAGCCACCAGGTCGAGACCGTGCATCTCGATCCGGTCCCAGGCGTCATCGCCGATCTCGACCGTGGACCACGCCGGAGCCGGGAGGATGATCTCCACATCTACCGTGCGGCTCTGGGCCGGGGTGTCGCCTCCTGCCGGAGTTTCGTTCGTCCGGAGCGTCGCGGCGTCGGGCGGTGCGGGTGGCATCTCGTCGGCCGGTAGCAGCGGATCCAGAATGGTGGGCGGAACGACGCTGGTGAGATAGTTGTTCGCGTGGGTGAAGTCGGAGGGCGGCGCTTCATGGTCCAGCCGGGCTTCCACGAAAATGGGGCCGTAGCGGTGGGTGCTTCCTGACGATTCAACCTCTTCGAGAATGTAGTAGTAGCCGCGGCCTGTTTCGACGGTGGTGTCAGCGAACTGGTAGGCGCCGCCCACGGCCGAGTAGCCGAGCCCCTTGATCAGGTACGGATTGACCGAAACGAAGCCCCGGTCCGGCAGGTCACTCCGGTAGATGTTGTAGCCGAGCGTGTCGATCTCCTGCCCGGTGAGCCAGCGAATGTCGTTTCGGTTTTCATAGCCGCTGCCCTCGAAGGACAGCAGTTTGGCGGCCAGTGCGGCGGTCACGAAGAAGGTGAAAGACCGGGTATAGGTGACGCCATTGGATTCGTAGCCGGTGACCGTGACTTCATAGGTCCCGGTCTGGGCCTGGGCCTGCTGGTCGCCGGAGGTCGGATGCTTGGACGGTATCGGAATACCGAACGTGTACGTGTTGCTGGAGGCTGTCGCCGACAGGAAGTTCATCTCCAGGTTGTTGATGCGGTTGCAGTTGGTGGAGGGATTGCCGACGCCCTGGTAGCACATGTAGCTGCCGAACGGGTCGGTGACCGAAATCTTGGCAAAGTTGACGGGTGTGGGCGGGGGCGCACCGATGTCGCCCGCGCCGAACGGATCGCTGATGACCGCCCGCAGGCAGGCAGTGATGCCGTCGGGCCCCGGCGCGCCGGTGGGGGCGATCGACAGGACGGGCGTCGTGCCCGGGCAGGCGCCGGAATAAAGGTCCATGTCCGCCACGCGCACGAAGCTCGTCGTTGTGAAGTTGATGCGGCTGCGGTGCCCGGTCCCCTGGTTGTCGTGATAGACCGTGAGGTTGCCGGCCGTGACCGTGTTGTTGGTGATGGCCAGCACCACGCGGCAGCCTGCGGGAACCTCCAGGGTGGGAATGCTGGCGAAATTGACGGTCGTGAGCGCAGGGTTGGCCGCCGGCTGATTGATGTTCTGGGTGACCGCTCCCAGGTTCGCCGGGCAGCCGCTGGGGCCGGTCGTGAGCAGGGTAAAGGTGACACTCCGGTTCGCACCGGCGGTCCCGACGTACATCTGCCCGACAATGTTTCCCGCGCCCAGAATGTTGAACCCGGTGGCGAAGGCGGTTGTCTGCTGCCAGAAAATGGTCGAGGCCGGGGCGACAGCGGTGTTGCTGGCCGCGACCTGCGTGTCCGGGAACGTGTTCATCTGGTTGGCCGGGTGCAGATGAAGCGTCTTGGTGACGGGCGTGGGCGCCGTCGTGGAGGTCGTCACGGTCAGCGTGTCGGTATTGGCTCCCTCAGTTCCCGTCAACACGGTTTCGTCGGTGATTCCAGACCCTTCCGTAACTGGTATGAGCTTGCGGATCTGCAGGCGCGGGGAACCGGCGCCCGCGCCGTTGTTGATTCCGTTGGAGACGCCGAAATCGGGGTTGCCGTTGCTGTTCGTGTCAAAGGCGGCGGTGACGGTATCCCAGGTGCCGTTCCCGTCGGTGTCCTCGGCCATCAGGCAGGGCGGCGCGCCGCACGCCCCGATTACCGGGCCGATGTACCAGAGCTGTGTGGTCCATCCCTGCGAGGACGCGCTGACCGTGAAATCGTAGGTTTGCGTGCCGGTGGAGTCCTTGTAGGTGCTGACCGGGTAGTTGACTGTATCGCCCGGTGCGGCGGTCGTGTTGCCGTCCGGCTCGATCAGGAACGTCGAAATGGTGAAGGTCCGGGAGACGCAATCGTCACCGGGCGTCGAATCATCGGTGAGGTTCGAGCAGAGATTGACGGTATGGACACCGGCGGCGCAGCTCGCCAGCGAGCGGTTATAGGTTCCGACGCTGGCCGACTCGGGGCTGGGAACGGCCAGATCAACGGCCGTCATGGCCTGGCTTCCAACAAGACATCCAGCCGGTCCGGTGATGGAAAGGTTTGACGGAACCGTTACGTCTACCCAGCCCCGGAGGCCCACGTTCCCGCCGATGGTCAGGTTCGCGGTCAGGAGGGAGTTGTACCGGTCGCCGCTGGTTTCCGGAGAGAAGGTGATGTCAATGGCGGAGGCGTTGTACCGCTGGGGCATGCCGGTCTGGATGCTATTGATGACCGCCGTGCGGGCATTGGCGACGGAACTGCTCTGCTGGTATGACCAGATGATCGGAAGAATTGTGGTCGCACCGGCATTGAGGGCGCCCAGGTTCCAGCGCAGGTAAGTTCCCGCGTCACCGCCGTACGGGCATCCGCCGGTCCCGGCATTGCTGTTCATGTCGCTCCAGATCGTGTTGTAGGCGGCGCAGCGGCGCACGTCGGAAGTCCAGGTCGGCGCGCATCCGCCCGCTGTGCAGCGAGCGGTAAATCCCCCGGCAACGAAGTTTCCGGCTCCGCAGGTAGCCGGCACGGAGGCTGTTTGCTTGTTGCCGATGATCGTGTCGCTGGCGGCGTCATAGATTGAATCGTCGTTGTTGAAGTTCTGGCAGAAGTTCCAGTCCACACCGCTGAAGAACCACAGTCCGCCGCCGCCGTCGCTGTAGTTGACACCGCTTTCATTGGTGAACCGGTAGCTCTGGCCGAACCACTGGTTGTTGTTGCGGATGACCGTCTTCTGGACGACGCGCATCTGGCGGTTCTGTCCGCCTCCTGCGCCATTCTGGAAGGTTTCCATCCGGATCACGGCTTCCAGGTCGCCGAACGGGGTGACGTTGAAGTTGGTCTGGGTTCGGGAGACCTCGTTGAACAGCCCGGATCTCCCCGTGTTTCCGTTGCAACTGGTGAGGCCGTAGTGGCGGACGCCCCCGGCGCCGCCTCCGCCAGCCGGATCCCACCTGACGGCGTACTTTGCTCCGGCACAGTCATCCACGTTCCAGGCGAACCCGCCGTCCTGGTTATTGCCGAAATGGTCGTTAGCCGCCGCCGGGGTGCCGCCGCTGTAGGGAAATACCAGCGCGCTGACCGTGCCACGCTGACCCGCCGGCACCTCGAGCACCAGCGAGTTGTTCGGTGCAGGCGGAACCAGCGTGGTGTCGAATCCGGTGATGAATGCGTCCGCCGGCTTTTCAATGGCGACCATGGCAGCGGCCAGCACGAGCGCGGCCAGAAACGGCCGCCGCCTCTGCTGCTTGGGTTTGCATTTCGTATGGTTCAGTCTGCTCTGCATCCGGCTCGTTGTGCGCTATCGGTGGCCGCACAAAATTGCACAGGCCAGCCCTCGGGTCAGCTTGTGATATTGTAGGCTGAAGTGGTGCTGAATGCCATGATTAGGCTCACAGTAACCTATGGAAAACAAAGACAATTTTGCTTCACAGGGCGCGGTTGCGTTCCAGTCTGAGCCGGGCGATTTTAATCTGCTGGTGAAGATCCTGCGGGGGGTGCTTTTCCCGGTTCCTCCCCGTCCGTCCCTGTTTCAGTCTGCTACAGGTCACGGCCTTGCCGGGCCTGTTATGGAACGGGTTGACCCCTCCTCGCCGCTGCTCCGGTCGATCCGGGCAAGAACCGTGCTTCAGCTCGACGTCGCCTGTGAGCTGCTGGAGACTGCCGTGAGCAGCCGGATTCCCGTCGTACCGCTCAAGGGGACCGATCTGATTGAGCGTCTGGGCATCGACCCGGCGATGCGGCCCATGAGCGATATTGACCTGATTGTACCCACGGATTTCCGGGCCGACATGGCGCTGCTAATCCGGCAGTCCGGTTATGAACTGATGGACACCAGGGCTGACCGGCTCGACCGGGAACAGGAGGGGCCGTGGCGGTTTGTCCGTACTGATGGGGATTTCCGCACGGTCGTGGAGCTTCACGACCGGCCATTCGCCGGGAGCCCGCTCCGGTTTGCGGATTTTGTTGTGACGAAGGATGCAGGACGGCCTGTGCTTACGCCGGAGGCGGCGCTCTACTGGCTGGCGAGGAACGCCGCCTGGCACGGTTTCAGTGAACGCCTGCTGTTCCTGTACGACCTGGACCGGTTTCTGCGCCATCCGGAGACAGAGATTAGCGCTGCCGCATTTGAGGTGCTTGCCGGCAAGAGCGGTGAGAAGCGGCTTGTCATGCTGGCGCTCGGGGCAGCGGCGAGCCTGCTGGGGACGCCATTGGGAGAACTGGAACACGGCAGTGTTGCCGGTGATGACCGGCTGCTTCGGCGCTGCACCATGGGCCGTGCGCCGCTTGGCTTCGGACCGCGCAGCCTCTTTCCCATTCTGCTTCTGGACCGCCCGCAGGACCGTTTCAGGGAGCTGTGGTACGGGCTTCGGCGCACGCTCATTGGCGGCGCCACCGGCCGGAGCGGCTAGGCCGTCATCGCCTGCTCGACGATCCGTAACACCGCCGAGATTTTCTCGCTGAAGGCGCGCTGGTTGGGGATGACGGTCATCGCCGGGTGCTTCTCCCACAGGGCTCGCGTCAGTTCGTCAAGATGCCGGGCTTCTGCCCAGGTTTCTGTTCGGTTTGGATTGCGCTTGCCGTGAATCAGGTAGGCTTCTTCTCCGGCGCTCTCCAGATAGATGACCTGGTGATAGCGGCCAAGTTCAGCTTCAAGGGAGGTCTGCATGGTCTGGAAAAAGGCGTCGGGTCCATCGGGCCAGTAGGCCGCGCCGTCAACGGTTCCGCGATCCAGGACCAGAAGCTGGTTTGGATGGTGGGCCCGATAGACCACTTCCAGTTCGTTCTGGACCCGGTACACGCTTCGCTGAAGCGCCGCCCGCGATTCGCGTTCCGGCCACCGGGGAAATCCGCCGTTGAACAGGGTCGAGGCGGCCTCCGGCACAACCACAATGTCGCCGGCATAGGCCCGCGAGAGGACTTCGGCGATGGTCGTCTTGCCGGCGCAGGGGCCTCCGGTCAGGACAATTTTCTTGGGCACTTTTCTGGCACTCATCGCCCGCGCCTATTAACCGTTCGCGCTGGCGGAAACCACTTTTCGCAGACGGAAACTCTCCAGTTCGATTGTCACCAGGCTCCTCAGGGTTTCCGCCGAATAGTTCCGTACCGGCAGGTATGTGTGGGGAATCAGCCTGTTGACCGTGTCCCAGTCTACATCGAACTTGCTCAGTTCGAACTGGAGTCTGCGGAAGTGCCGGAATGTGGACCGGACGTATCCATCGATGATTTCACGGTTGGAAAGCGAAACAACCGTGAAATCCACCCCGAATCCGTTGCCGAGTCCGGCGGAAAGGGAGAGAAGGCGGACGATCTTGCCGTTCACCCGGACCGGTTCGGCGGTTTCCGGCAGCGTTATTTCCAGCTGGACACGGCGGCCAGTCTCCACCGGCACGTCGGAAATGACGAGTGCGCCGCAGAGTGAGATATCCCGTAGCTCGGCTTCATAGGTTTCGTCCTCATAGGTGAAGGATAGCGGGCGCAGCACCTTCATCCTCATGTACCGCCGGTCAGTTATTTCAGGCACGGCAGGGCTCCAGCCGGAAACTGGCGGCAGGCAGTCCCGCCATCCGGCCTGGGGAGGCCGGAAAGATTTCCCGGCGTACACGGGTTGTGGACATCGAAAGGATTTTATACGATCAGGACTGTTCGTGCGACAGGATATCAGGCCGGCCGGGCCCACGGCAGGGGTGTCAGGGATTTGAACCGAAAACATGTGCCGGTTCCGCTTTCGCCGGGCGACCGCGTCGCGCTCGTTGCGCCCGCCGGGTTCGTCAAGGCGGCGAGACTTGCCGCTGAAATCAGGTATCTGGAAAGTCTCGGACTCAAGGTGACGACCCGGCTTCCGAGAAAACCGGACCGCTATCTTTCAGGTTCAGACACGCTTCGGGCGGACGAGTTCCTCGGATACTGGCGGGATCCGGGGATCAAGGCGCTGTTTGCCGTGCGTGGCGGATTCGGCTGCGCCCGGATCGCGCCGCTGCTCCAGAGTCGGCTCGGCGGTCAGGCCAAGCTGTTCGTGGGTTTTTCGGACAACACGGTGATTCATCAGGTACTGGCAGGTGCCGGAACCGCATGGTCCCTGCATGGGCCCCATCCGGCCCAGTTCGGAAAGCCGGTCCATCCGGCCACGCGGCGGCAGTATGAAAAACTGCTGTTCGGGAAGCTGGAGCCCGGCGCATCGCTTGGCCGGGTGAAGCTTCTTTACGGTCCCGGCGGGAGAACAGGGAAACCGGTGCAAGGCAGGCTCACGGGAGGAAACCTGGCCGTGCTGGCCTCCCTTTGTGGAACCGGCTGTCCTCCGCGGCTGGGCGGCATTGTCTTTCTTGAAGACGTGAATGAGCAGGCCTACCGGCTTGATGCGTTTCTCACCCAGCTTCGCCTGAGCGGTGCTTTCCGGGGGGTGCGGGCGCTTGTGCTGGGCGACTTCAGCCCACCGGCAGGTGCAAGACGGTACCGCCAGTCGGTCGAGGAACTGATGAAGTCCGCCGGTGCTGAACTGGGAGTGCCGGTCTGGACGGGCTTTGCTGCCGGGCACGGGCGGCGCAACCTCGCGCTTCCCCTGGGCGCAGAGGTGGCTGTGGGGGATGGACGCCTGCAACTCGTTCGTCCGCCGTGGGGAGGGGGGCGTTGAGCGACTGGGGCCGTCTGGAACGGGTGCTGGAGGAGGTCGTCTCCGGCGCGGCAGCTCCGGGGATCGTTGCCGGGTGCTGGCAGGGCGGTGAATGCAGGGTGAGTCTGGCGAGGGGCTTCCTCTCGTCCGAACAGGGCGACAGGAAAGTCACGCTGGGCACGCTGTATGACCTCGCTTCCCTTACCAAGGCGGTTTGCACGGCTCCGCTTGTCTGGCTTCGCGTACAGAGTGGCGAATGGGGTCTCGCTGACCGTCTCGATGATTTTTTTCCCGAACTGAAGGGCGAGCCGCAGGGCGCGATCACGCTGGAACAGCTGCTCCGGCACACGTCCGGCTATCCGGCCATCATCCGGATGGACCAGATGGACGCCAACGGTCCGGAGGGCGCATATCACCTTGCCAAGTTCACTCCGCTCGAAAACGAGCCGGGCAGGGTGGTCTGCTACTCGGATGTCGGGTATCTGGTGCTCGGCCATTTGCTTGAAACGGAAAGCAGGAAGGGACTAGATGAGCTTTTCCAGTCGGAGATTGCGGAGCCGCTGGGCGCCGATGTCCCCTCGTTCAGGCCGAACGGAGTCGGCCCGGCCGCGACGAACGGCATTGCGGCGACTTCGGTGCCGGAAGGCTTTCTCCGGCCTCTCTATGGTGTGGTCGAGGACGAGAACACGCGGTTCCTGGGCGGAGTGAGTGGCTCGTCGGGCCTGTTCGGAACAATCGACCAGCTGGCCAACCTCGTTCTGGAGTTCCGCAGATGCTGGATGGGAACCGGACGCCTCTTTTCACGACAGTTTCTGGAAAGCGTCTGGGCGGTTTCGCCCGATCCGACCGGCAACACCTGGACGGCGGGATGGGACACGCCTTCCGATACTGGTTCCACCGCGGGGCGGTACTTTTCGCTCGAATCGGTGGGGCATCTTGGATTTACCGGAACCTCGCTGTGGTACGACCGCCGCAGCGACGTGATCGCGCTGGTCCTTTCCAACCGGGTGTGTCCAACCCGGTCCAATCCCCGGTTCGGCCCGTTCCGGGCGAAAATTCATGACACCATCATGGAAGTTCTGGGCTATACGGATCCCCGGCCCAGGAGGTATCCGTGAAAATCCACCTGATTGCGATTGGCGGCACCGCGATGGGATCCCTTGCCGGCATGCTGAAGGCTACGGGCCATGACGTGCGCGGCTCGGACCAGAATCTGTACCCGCCCATGAGCATCCAGCTCGAAGCGCAGCAGATACCGGTGTTCCAGGGTTACCGGGCGGAGAACCTGTCGTGGAGCCCCGAACTGGTGGTCGTTGGCAATGCTGTTCCCCGAACCAACCCGGAAGTCGAGGCCCTGCTCCAGTCGGGTATCGAATACTGCTCGATGCCGCAGGCGCTGGGGCGGTTCTTCATCACGGGCCGCCACTCGATCGTGATTGCCGGGACACATGGCAAGACGACGACAAGCGGGCTTGCCGCCTGGCTGACGGTTTCGGCCGGTCTGGATCCGGCGTTCCTCGTGGGTGGCGTATTGAGGAATTTCAACGCCAGCTACCGGACCGGAAAGGGACCGTGGTTCGTGGTGGAGGGGGACGAATACGACACGGCGTTCTTCGACAAGGAGTCCAAGTTCCTGCACTATCAGCCCCGGACGGCGGTGATTACCTCGTGCGAGTTCGATCACGCCGACATCTTCAGGGACATTGATGCCATCAAGGCGGCCTTCCGGAAGTTCGTGTCGCTGGTTCCGCAAGACGGAACCCTCGTCGCCCACCATGACGATCCCAACGTGCGGGAACTCGCGACGGGATGCCCCGGCCGGGTCCGTTACTACTCTACCGACGATCACAAGCAGGAGTGGTGGGGGCGGATCGTATCAGCGAGCCCCGTGCATTGCCGGATGGAGGTCTACCAGAACGGAAAGCTCTGGGCCCAGGTGAACTCGCCGCTCTTCGGCACCCATAATCTGAAAAACATCCTGTCCATCGCCGCCGTGGCCGATTCGATCGGCGTAACTTCAAGGCAGTTCCGCGAGGCGCTGGAGAGTTTTGAAAGTGTCCGCCGGCGGCAGGAAGTGATTGCCGACATCGGCGGTATTGTGGTGATCGACGACTTCGCGCACCACCCGACGGCGGTGCGGGAGACGATCCTCTGCATCCGGATGCGCTATCCGCTGAAGCGGGTGTGGGCGGTGTTCGAGCCGCGCACCAACACCTCGCGGCGGAAGGTATTCCAGAAGGACTATGTGGAAGCGCTCCGGCTTGCCAATCAGATCATCGTCGCGCCGGTGGATAACCCCGGCAAGGTGGATGAAAGCGAGCGGTTCTCGGTGGAACAGCTCGTCGCCGATCTGGCGGCAAGGGGCGCCAGTGCCCGGACCTTCCCCAGTGTGGACGCGATCGTCGCCGCCGTCGCCAGCGAGGCGAAGGAAGGGGACGTTGTCCTCATCATGTCGAACGGCGGGTTTGGCGGAATCTACGCAAAACTGCCGGCTGCTCTGGAATCCCGGCGCTGAACAGCAGGCGGCATCAGGCGAGATCCGGAAAGATATCACGCACGGCGGCGAGCAGTTTTGCCCGGTCGAACGGCTTGGCGACGAACCCGTTGGCCTTGAGTGCACCGCCCAGGATCTCACGGTTGATCTGGGTCGATTCGCCCGAAAGGATCAGGACGGGGATTGATTTTGTCTTTTCATGTCCCCGGATCCGCTCGCATGCCTCGAATCCGTTGACATTGGGCATGCTCAGATCGAGCACGATGAAGTCGGGTGACTCCTTGAGGGCGAGCCGGAACGCTTCCTGACCGTCCTCCCCTTCGATGCACTCGAATCCCAGCGACTTGAGCGTGACCGAAACGAGCAGCCGGATCGAAGCGTCATCATCGACGACCAGGGCCTTGCGCGCCATGCCAATACCTCTTCTTCCGGGCCTCACCTGTGCTTTGAGCAGCAAATTCACTACCGAAAGGGACCGGAACTGTCAATTTGGGATCGTTGCTGGCGGTTGCCGCCTCCGCTGAAAGGGCGTACATTTGGAGCATGATGAACAGCACACGCAGGATTGGCATCAGCCTTATTGCCGTATTGTCCGGGTTTTGCCTGGCATCGCCCGCCTGGGCGGCGCTTTACCGTTACACCGATGACGAGGGCCGGACCCACGTCGTCGAATCGAGGACGCAGATTCCCGAACGGTACCGGGACAAGGCGGTGGAGATTCGCGGCACACCTGCCCAGCAGCCGCTGGTTGCGCCGCAGGCCCCGTCCGGGCCGGACGACGTCCCGCCGGCCGAGGGTACGCCTAAACGGGTTGGCATTGATGTCGATTCCGACGGAAACGGGCCGGAATACTGGGCGTCACGGCTGAAGGCGATCAGGGACCGCGAGGCGCAGATCGATGCACGGATCAAGGAGATCGAGGATATGGGCGATATCGGGACGGAGCAGTTTGCCAGTCCCGCCGCCATCCAGCTCGGATACAACCTGGGCAAGGAGAAAGAGGAACTCCTGAAGGAAAAGGCCGAGATACCGAAGAAGATCGCCGGTCTCCGGGAAGAAGCTCGCCGGAAAAATGCTCCGCCCGGCTGGCTGAGGTAAGTCAGGATGGGCGCGGCGAGAGTGTGGTGCGCCGGCGCTGCCCTTGTGCTTCTGGCTGCCAGCATTTCTCCGGCCGCGATGTACAAATACACCGACGAGACCGGGACCGTTCATTTCGTCGATTCTGAAGAAAAAATCCCTCCGCGTTACCGGAAAAAGGCGGCTACCCATTCACCAACGGTCAGGGTGCCATCGCTCCAGATCGGCGATGAGATCCAGTCGCCCCGAAAGTCCGAATCCCCGCCAGTGCCACCGGAAAATCCGCAGGTGCAGCCGCCCCGTTCCATGCGGATTGAACTGGACGTTGGCCCGGCCGGCCCCGCCGCCCGTGGACCCGTGATGTCGGGGCGCGAATTCTGGCAACGGCGCAAGAAAATGCTTCAGGAGAAGATAGGTAATCTGGAGAATGGCTGCAGCTACTGGACCCGTCTGAATGCCGAAACCACCGACAACGCACGGAAGGCCGCCGCTGCTGCCGAAGCGGACCGCCAGTGTGGAGAACTGACCCGCGCCCGCGCCGATCTGGACCTCCTTCCAAGGGAGATCCGGGACCAGGGCGGGGATCCGGCGTGGCTCAGGTGAGTTTCAGTATCCCTTTTCTTCCGTGGCATCTCCGCCCGTGTCCGGTTCCCTTTCCGGCGGCGGCGCGTGAGGATCGCGGGGGCGGGCTGACGGACAACTGGCCAGTCCGAGCATCTTTTCGTAGTTGAACTCTTTCTGCTCGTGGAACTTGCCGTGACAGGCAAGACAGGTTTCCTTCGCGACCAGCTTACCGGGTTTGTAGGCGAGCACGTCCCTGACATGGGCTGCGGCAACGCCATGGCACGCCTCGCACTGGACACCGGCAAAGAAGGCCGGAACGACGCCACCGTCGTAGCCTCCCGGCTGGTTGTATCCGGTCGAGTGGCAACCGATGCAGGTCATGTCGGTGTGGCTGTTCATCTGTTCGAGCGTTGCGTAAGCCTTTGAGTGGGCGTGCTGCTGCCACCAGTCGTACTGCATCTGGTGGCACTTCTGGCAGCTCTGTGCGCCGGCGTAGACAGGCCGCTCCCGGGAGGCGGCAAGCGCTGCCCGCCGGCCGAAGGTTTCGATCGATTCGGAAACCATCCGTTTTTTCATGTCGTCAATGAGCCGGCGTGTCTCCGGGTCCTCGCCCGTCATGCGGGAGACAGGGATCAGTTCCAGCCGGTAGTGATTTGCGCGCTGGAGGGCCTTGCCACCCGCGGCCTCGCTTCCTTTTGGGGAGACAGGCGCGAAGGGCGAACCCGCTGCGGCAATATCGACATTCAGCCGTGCGACGTGACGGCCCAGCGTGGTGGCGGCAGCATTTACCGATCCGCCATCCAGCGGTTCGGGGAAACCCATCTGGTCGAACTGCGAGCCGAGGAGCAGCAGCGGGCCGAGTTCCTGGCCGATCCGTTCGTGGGTGAGGTGCCGGGCGTGGGACAGCACCAGTACGAAATCATGCTCTTTTCGGAGACGCGGCAGGAGTTCCCTGAGTGCGTCGGCCGGCGGGATGATACGGAACCCGGCGGGCGGAGACACCTGCGCGTCACCGGTTTCGGCGATGCCTGTGATGGCGATCCTCAGCCCGGCTCTCGTCACGGTGACATGCGATGGTACCACTGGACGGCCATCGTCGCCCACGACGTTGGCGGACAGGACTGGCAGGCCAGCCGCCCGGATGATGGAAAGGGCCTCGGATGCGCCACCTTCCAGATCGGGGACCGACAGGTTGAAGGCGTCTATGCGCATTCGCGAGGTTGCATTGGCAAGAGTCGCCGCCCGGAGCCGCCGCTGGGGGCGTTCCAGGTCGGTTGCCGGTGTGGCGGGATAGAGCAGGTTCCCGTAGTCAACGAACAGGTAGTGATCGGCGAACCGCTGGCGGGCTTCGCTGATAATGAGGGCCCGGCGTGCCAGTCCACCCAGTTCTCCCTGCGTGCATCCGCAGGGCTCGACAGTGCCGCCCACGTTTCCGGTCATGTCGATGATCAGCGGCCGGGATCCGGCCGGCAGGGTTGCGGAAGGAGAGTGGGGCGGGGCGGACGCGGGACAGCCCGGAAGGGTTGACAGGCAGATGGCCAGAACAGGCAGCGCCCACCGCTGGTTAAAACGGTCCATTGTGCGAAAAGTATAGCTTCTTACTGTGCCGGTTTCGAGCCGTGTGTTCCTGAATAAGGCCCGTCCGGGTAACACCGCCTGACGATGGGCGACTCAGGCCAGGCGTCGATGAAGGCGGCCACATCGGCGCGGGCGGCGGCCGACTCGGGCCGCGTGGCCCGGATCAGGTAGAGCCAGATGGGGGTGATCCAGATGAAGGCGCTCGCCCAGAACAGGGTCAGATCGCCGATCATCAGGGTGATCGTGAGGCCGAAACCGATGACACCGACGAAGACAAGCGGGCCCAGCAGCCCGCCAAAAGGCAGCCACCGGATGCCGGTCTCATTGCCCTTTGCTGCTGGCATCGCGTACCGCTCGATCAGTGTGTAGGCCGTTAGTGTCGAGATGCCGACAAAAACCCAGCCCATGTAATTCGTGATAGGTACATCGAAATGTTCGCCGCCATTCGGGTAGTAGTAGATATCGCCCAGAAACCACTTGTCGCCCTGATGGGTCAGCGGATCAATGATCACATCGATCATCATCATCAGGAACGCCGCGAGGATCAGCACCCGCGGGGAGCGGCGGAGTTCGGGGGTTTCCAGTCGCTGGAAGTCCGTCCGGCTCCGGTGCAGGGGAGCCCAGAAGAGCATCGCCGTCGTCCATGAGAAATACGACAGGAACGTGAACGAGAGGCTGTCCCAGAAAGGCACTCCCGCGATCAGCAGTTCTCCCTGGAGATTTTGTTCCTTGTAGTGGTAGAGGCCAAAGGGGAAACCGTTGCGGATGGAACTCGCCTCGCAGGCGAAGGCGATTACCCAGCCCACGGCGGTCCAGACCAGCGTACGGTTCAGGCCGATATGGGTGATGGCGGCGATCAGGTAGACGGTGAAGAAGACAAATACATAGGGCCGCCTTATGACCGAATAGATCAGTTCATCCACTGGGGAAAACCTCCGGAACGGGAGCAATAAGCGTCCGGCCACCGGGCTTCAAGTGGGATGGTACGGGTTTCGCCACTATCCAAAAACGAGAACGAGGACCGGGCAGACGGCCACGAGGAATATCGCGGTGGTCCAGACGAGCAAGGCGGCTGCGAGCCGGGGGTTCAGGTTGAAAAGTGTCGAAATCACCACCGAGAAGATCGCTGCCGGGCAGGCCGATTCGATAACGACGACCAGCAGGTCGTTCTCCTCCAGGCCCATTCCGAAAGCCATCGCCACGGCGATAGACGGCATCAAGATGAACTTCGTCGCCGATGCCGCCCAGACCATCCGGCCGTGGGCGCGGAGCTCGCTCGCCTCGATGCTGAGGCCAACTCCAAACAGGACCACAAGAATTGAGAGTGGCGGTGCGGCCTGCAGGTAAACCGCGACCGCCTCCGGCCGGGCCACATCCAGCCGGTTCAGCAGGAGTCCGAGCAAAAACCCCGGGAGCGGTATGGCCCTCAGATCAGTTACAAGCTGCCAGACGGCACTGACCGGTGCAAATGACAGGTGTTCCGATTCTCCGCTGGCCCAGCGGGCGATGGGAAACAGGAGGCCATAGACCGTGACGTTCCAGTACAGGATGAACACGACGGAGAGCGCAAGCCCCGTCTCACCCGCCAGCAGGAAGCAAAGGTACCCGCCGAGAAAATATCCCTGGTTTGAGAGCGCCCCGGTGGCGGCAAGCGTTCCCAGGGAAGGCCGGTCGTATCCCCAGCGGCGGCCGAGCATATAGAGGGCCAGAAGTCCGGCAACGGAAATGACCAGTCCGATGAGTGGCAGCTTCAGGTGGCCCGGCTGGAACTTCATGCCCCAGCCGAGGGCCATGTAGATCGGCGTCTCGAAGCCGATCAGCGAGATCCAGAACACCCGCCGGGCCAGGTCTGGTCCGGGGGCCATGCGACGCCGCCAGACGTAGCCGGCCACCAGCGGAAGCAGGATCGTCAGTTCGAACACGGCAAAGCGGAGCAGGGGATGTTCCATCAGGTGGGAACCGGGCCGCTTTCTGGCGGATTACCGGCGGGCGGACCATGTATCAGCGGCAGGAGCGGTTCAAGAGGCGGAGCTTTTCAGGATGCGGTCCAGGCTGCCTTAATGAACTGCCGGGCGGCCGCCGCCCAGGTGCGGGCAGTTACCCATGCAGGTTTTATGCGTGGTGCCTTCAGGGCTGCATCCAGTGCGGTACGCGCCCCGTCAGCGCGGTCGAACCAGAAGACTCCACCGGGGAACCGGGCCTCGCAGCCGGGGAATCGCCTGGCTGCTACCGGTATCCCAAGCGACGCTGCTTCGGCGATGGCAAGCCCGTACCCTTCGTCATGGCTGAATGAAATGAATGCGGAAGCGCGGGCCATGAGGGAAACAAGCGCGTCAGGGCTGAACCGGCCAGTCGTAACAAGCCTCGGCAGGCCGGATTCACTTCGGTGCCATGCGAGAAGCTCAGGGGTCGCCTTTCGGGGAGTCCGGTCCCCGGCCGCCACCACATAGGGTGATTCGGTATCCGGTGGTTCCGGAGCGTGTGAGAGAAATTCGTTGCCTATACCCCATGGAATGACGTGGATGCGTTCTTTGAGACCGGGGGCGAGTTCCGCCAGGCTGCGCCTGACTTCGGCACTCGGAACGATGACCAGACCGGCAAACCGTGCGGCCCATTCAATACGTCGTCGCTGGTTTCCTCGCTCAAGGGATTTTGCCGATTCTGGCCGAACCAGCGCGAAGGTATCGTGGATGATGATCGCGGTCTTGCGGGCTTTCGTCGCAACGGGCCAGATCTCGCCTGCGATATAGAGCGAATCCTGCGGCATGGCGGGTGCAGGCAGGAGTATCCGCCGTGCCAGTCCGGCGGCCAGTTTCAACCGGTTTGGAGCGGGCAGGGATGGGCCCCATGTCGCGACGCGTATGCCGGAATCCCGGAGGGCCGAAAGCAGGCCAGCCGTCACGCGGGCGGGACCGCCGGACTGCGCCGAGAAATGAAGCGTATCGGCAAAGACCGTGTTCACGATCCGGCGGCCTCCAGAAGGATATCGAGCGTTTGTTTCGCCGACATTTCCCACGAGAACCGTCTGGCGGCGAGGATCCCTGCCTGCGCCAGCTCGCCGCGAACCCCGGCATCGGTGGCAATCTCCCGGAATGCGCCAGCCAGTGCGGTCGCATCGCCCGGCCGTACCCACCGGGCAGCGGAGCCCAGGGTCTCTGGAAGCGGTGGCGTGCGAACGGCAGCAACCGGTATCCCGCTGGCGGCGGCTTCCAGTGCCGGCAGGCAGAATCCCTCGAATCCGGATGCAATCGCCAGAAACTCCGCCTGACGCATGAGAACCGGCATAGCCCGTTCCGGGAGCCAGCCGAGCCAGCGGGCCGTTCCGGTGCGGAATGCCGGATGAAGGCGAAGCGTTTCCAGCGCAGGGCCCGGCGCGCCGGTCATGACAAGCGTATGCGTCCGGTCCAGGCCGCTGGCGAGAAACGCATCGCAGACGATATCCAGATGCTTGTGAGGACGGGCAGCGGCTACTGACAGGATATACGGCCGTCTGATGCCCAGTTCATCCAGTGTCAGGGCATCCGATGCGTCAGTATCCTTCTGCCGGGGATGAAACTCTGGCCCTGTGCCATGGGGTACCACCCGGATGTGATCGGGTTCGGCCTGGAATGTCTCGCAAATCGTCCGGCGGGTTTCTTCCGATGGCACGATCAGCTTCGCTGATCTCCGGACGGCCAGTTTGGCAGTAACTGCAAGTGCCACGCGCTCCGGGGTGGTAAAATTCGTTGGCAGGTAGTGGTACTGCAGGTCGTGGATGAACGTCACCTGAGTGCAGGGGGCCGCGGCCAGCGCCGTTCCGCCCAGATTGAGGAGCGCTGCGTTCCCGTCCCGGCGAAGCATCAGCGGCAGCAGGGTTTGCTCGGCGAGCGTCCGCCGTACCCGGTGTGCGGCCTGGACGGGAAGCGGCCGGACAGTGACTCCGGGCATACTGGCAAAAAAACCGGACACTTCGCTGCCTGTATATACGTTCCAGGTGCGTCCCGGTGTCAGGGCGGTCAGCCTGGGCAATAGCTCCCGAAGGTGGACCTCAGTCCCGCCTACGAGGCCCGGTTTGAGGAACAGCGCGTTCACGCCGAACGGACGCGCAGTCATGGCGGTCACGGCACAGGTGCGATGGAGCCAAGCGGGGCGCCCGGTTCAGGTGAGGGATAGCTGCTGGCCACAGGGAGGTCGTCTCCGTCGCGCAGGAACTCGCTGCCGACCAGAGTGAATACGTCAATCATATTCCCGTCGCTGGCGATGACCCGCGTGCCGTCACTGGTGACGTGAACGGTGCTGTAGGAGTGGCCATCCACAAAAACGGCATCAACAACGGCTAGCGGCCCCGGATGCAGGTTCTCCACCAGATACAGGATACCGGCTGCATCGAGCAGTACCGCAGAGGTCGAGTCCGGAACCGGAGCAATGCCCCGCAGGTTCGTAATCACCTCAGGGCCGTCTCCGAAATCGTATTCGAGCTCGTGGCTTGTCGCGTGCCCCTGAACCGGTGTCACGGGTTCCATGTCGATGACGGTCAGGGTTCTGATGGTTTCGTCGTTTTCCGGCGTGCTGGTATTGCAGACCACATATCCCCTCAGCCCATCAGGTGCGGCAGTTACCTGCGATGGCGAGCGGCAGGTCTGGTAACCCACCTTTGATCCGTTTTCAGTACTGACGAAGGGCTCTGCCGGGAAGACCGACGTTTTCGCATCGAGATTGAACAACAGAAGATCACCGGGCAGGTCTTCCAGTCCGAGGCGGTATCGCAGGACCACCGCCCGGCGTGGCTTGCCCTCTGCCGTGGGCAGGAGGCGGATATCCAGCGGGAAACGAAGGGATGCGGTGAGTGTGCCGGGAAACTCGATAATTTCTCCCGACAGGAACTGGCCGTTTCCGGGATCGATCTCGGCCAGCAGTATCTGGGCCGGTCCGCTTCCGTCGGTGTTGAGGAACGGGGCGAGCAAGGCGGCGCCATCGGCATCCCGGCGTACGTCGCCGGCGATGAACTGGAAGGGGAACACGGCCGAATCGGCGAGTGTGGCGCCGGGTACGGGCAGGTATCCGATGCTGAAGCTCTGGAGAAAGAGATTTTCCTCATCGGCGCGGCCCATGTCGATAAGAAATCCCGCCCCGAAGAAGCCGATGGGGCCCTCGGCCGCGGGGAGGGCGTCTATCGGCGACATTTCCAGGGGGACCAGTTCCGGATCGGCTGCGTCGAGATCAATCATGTAAAATGCGGGATCAGTCTCGGAGCCGCCTGTTTCGAGACGCACGGCCACAACACGGTTCGGCGGCACGATAGCACAGGCACGGTTGCCGGTCAGGGTTTCATTCCCGGCCTCGTCGCGGAAGTAGATCATCAGAGTGTCGCCAGTGACCGCCTCCACCTTGACCAGGCTGGAACCTGTCTCGGCCAGTGGGGCGGAAACGGGGCTGCCGCCACTGGCTGCCGGACAGGCGGGATTGCCCGGTCCCAGGTTCTCCACCACCAGTTCGGTCCGGTGATACTGGGCGCGGCATGCACCGAGCACGAGCACCGTGGAAACGAGGACACCTCCCTCCGGTGAGGCCGCCGTTACATCAGCAAGGCAGTTGACGGGATCGGCGGCAGGGGTCTGCTCGTCACGGACGATATGCAGTTCGATGTCGGTATCGGTTGCGTCGGGGCTCGTGCTGCGGATGGTGAAGGCGAACTCCTCGGCCGGGAAGGTCGTCTGGGCGGCGAATGCTCCGGCCGGCAGGATCGTGAAGCTGAACAGTCCGGTCACAGGATCGGCTTCGGGCAGCGGCAGTGCGGCATCATCGAACAGGGAGGTTCCTGCCGGCGGCGGAGTCCCCTCGAAGATGTCGAGAAGGGCACCCGGCGTCGTCAGGCCGGTGACAATGACCGCACCGGCATTTGTCGGCGTGGCCGTGTAAACGGGGCCTTCCGCGTATTCCAGCCCGAGCACCATGTCCGGGCGGCCGCCGGTCGAATCGTTCATGACGCTCAGGATGACCGGTTCCAGCCCCGCATCGGGGTCATCCAGCGTCATCAGGATTACACGAACAGGATCGCTCTCGTTGCCCACACGGTCATAGGCGGTCAGGTGAAGTTCACGGATCGAATTCGCCTGGAGCCCATCAACCGGCAGGTCGAATTCCCAGGGGCCCTCATCGAGGATATCGGGCGACCAGACCGGGTCGGGAAGCTCAAACGTATCGCCGCCAAGGGTGCCGCGGATATAGGTAGCGCCGCCGGTTGTGGGGAAAGGCAGGTCATATTCGACCGTGCCGTTCAGTTCGATCGAGGCGCAGTCGGCGATGTCTCCAATGAGCTTGACCAGATGGAGGCCGTCGCCAAGATCGAAGCTGCTGACAGTGCATCCAGCGTCCGCCGAGGCCCCTGCAAAATCCGGCGGATCGGGGGGTGTCTGGTCGTTGATCAGGAGAGCCACAGGATCTGGGTCGAGGGTCAGGGAGTTCCCGGCCGGGTCGGTGAGGCCGCCGAGTATTGTTGCCTGTGAATCCGGGGCAATCTGGACGACGGCTTTTGGCCCGGCAGCAGGCGGAAACAGATCGTCATCTGGATCGGCCAGGACGGAATGTGGAATCCCGCTTGTCCGGAAAACCACCGTACTCCCGCGCTCAACCACGCCTTCGAGTTCGAAATCGGTCCCCGCCGAGCGGAAAGCGGGAGTGTCCGGAACCTGGTAGATTGCGTGTCCGGGGGTGTCCGCACCGGTGACCGAAAGGTTGGGTGAGATGACGGTATCTGTCCGGACGGCATATTCGGCGCTCAAGGTCGAGAGCCCAACAATGTTGGTGGACCGGACGCGAATCGTCATCGTGTCGTTGGCTGGGAGGGTGAAGTCCAGCGGAATGATGTTCCCGGTAGCAAAGCTGTCCTCGGCCAAGGGGTTGTCCGGATCATCAGTGTCGTAAACCGTAACCGTCGCGGGTTCATCCAGCGCCATGGTCAGGCGGACCGGGACCGTACCGGCTCCCAAGGACGTTCCATTGATACTCGTTTGCGCGAGGTTGGAGAGCGTTCGCTTGACTGTTCCCTGGCTGGTCAGCGCAAAGTTCGTGACGACTGGCGGCGTATTGTCGCGGGTAACCGTCAGGGCAGTTGTTGCGCCCTGGTTTCCGGCCTTGTCCACCAGCCGGACCGAGAGGGAATTGCCCCCCACGTTGAGCGGGACTGTAACCAGCTCCGGATTGGAATCGATCGTCTGGGTGGTGAGCGCCGAACCGCCAGTCACCCGGACGAAGTCGAGGGTGCTGTCTGCGGTGAAGGAAACTTCCAGGATGACGGAGGCATCGGCGGTGAAGTTCCCCGGATAAACATCGGTCGGGTCGACCGTCGGCGCCAGGGGCGCAACGTCGTCAAACACGTAGGTGAGACCGATGTCGGCCGTATTCCCGGCGAGATCCCAGAACCGGAGCGTCAGGTCGCATTCTATTTCGGTGGCGGGATCGAACAGGAGTCCGGGGAAAGTTCCGGTCACCGAGATACCGGTCAGGGCAATGGTTGCGCTCTGGTTCATGCAGATCGGATCATCGCCGCTGCCAATGACGCGGAACAGGACCGGCTCGCCCAGCAGCAGGGAGTAGGAGGGGGTCAGGTTGTTCGTGTACAGGGGGTTGTTCGTTGCGATGGCCTTGCCGTCGATCTGGATACCGGTCGGTACCGAGACCGACGTGTCGTTCGTGGTGGTAATGCTGAGGTCGGCCGAAACGGCAGCTTCCAGCGAACGGCCATCGCCTGCGGCCCGGACCCCTTGGGTGACTGAAAAACGGACCAGTTGTTCCCCGTCGAACCCCCATACTCCACCGGTTCCCCGGTAGAGGGCGATGGTCCCGCTTGATTCGGTGAAGATGTCCGTGTCCAGTTCGACCGTCAGCGCAGGGCCGGGGACTCCGCCAGAAAGCGGCGAAATACTGATGTTGGTAGCGAGGGTGTCCGGATTGACGCTCCGGCTGAACCGCACGGCAACGCCGGTGTTGTTCTGGATCAGCGACAGGTGCGGGTTCAGGATTTCCGCAGTCAGCGGGGATGTCGATGGCGGCGGCGGCGGGGGTTCATTGCAGGAGTCTGGGTCACGCTGGCACAGGCCCGGCGGGAGCCCGCTGCCCTTGCTGTCGCAGCCTGCACTCCAGATCAACGGAAAAATAAACAGCATTGCAGCGCCGGGCAGCAGCTGCCGCCGCAGCCAGCCCTTGAACAGATCAGATTGAGTAATTCGCATGTACACGAAAGATTTTAGGGGGGGACGGTTGGGAGAGTCCAGTAAATGGGTTACGCTTTTAACCAAGAATTACAGGGGGTTGGCGTGACGCGTCTCACCCGGCGAAAGCTCCTTCACAATTCGGCTCTGGTATCCCTTGCGGCCGTGGCCACTGGGGCCCGTAATGCTACTGCCCAGCAGGGGAGAGGGATAGCTGCCGAAATCGATTCCCACTACTACTACCCGCAGAGGCGCGGACTCAAGAGCCTATTGGCGCAGTTTGAGGTGAAAGAGCTCGAAGGTCGGCTCAGGGCCACGATTATCACCGAAAGCGCGAGTAATCCGGATCTCACGATAGACGCCAGTTCGATCCGTCTGGAAGGTCTTTACGCATGGGATGGCAACAAAAGGACCCGTTTTGCCATTGATGGCTGGCCGACCGGGTATGACCCGCTGGAACTCAAGCGGCATGAAGGCGTCCATAAGCAGATGGCTAACCTGGTGGTGCCGGATGAGCATGAATTTTTCTTCAGGGATTTTGACATACAGACGGAAAAATCAGCATCAGGGCTGACCGTAACGGGCCGCAAAAAGGTGGCCTATACCCGAATCGATTCATTTACGAAGTCCTTTTCGAGGGACTACCGGAAAACGGTCCTCAAGGGTGCCGGGCCGGAGGCAATCTTCCAGACGACGACTACTTATGTTCCGTTCAAGGGCAATCTGGTTTTTGACGAGCTGGATTTCGGGGTGCGGGTCGGTAGCGTTGACCTGCACTATACGATCCGGCCCTACTATGTGGAGATAGAAGGATTTATCTTGCCGTCGCGCATCGTGCTGACCTATTTCGACGAAAATGGACAGATCGACGGCGATCCATTTGAACTGGTTTCGGTCCAGTACGCTGTCAACACCGGGGAGGCAAAACCCGGGGCTGGAAAGAAAAAACAGTGACCTTGCCTGACCGGATTGCTGATGTGCCTGCCCGCCTGACACGCCCGCTGCTGTTTGCAATGCTTCTGCTGCTGTCTTCTGGTTGTTCCGGAGACGGCCCGAAGCTGATTGAGCGGGAACGGGGCCGTCGAGAGGCGGCTGTATTCCGGCTGCTGGAATCCCGTGGCATGCCGGACCGGGTGAACCAGCTTTTCCGCCAGGTACCGCAGGAGCTTTTCCTGGGGCCGGAGAGCAAGGGCGGATCCTATGGTGACCATCCGGTGGAGATTGGCGTCCAGCGGGTAATCTACGGGATGCCCGAACTGGCGCGCCTGATTGCCTTCGCCGACATCGGCCAGTTTCACGACATTCTCCTGATCGGTTCGATGGGCGGATACCTGGAGTCGCTGATCAGGATCGTTCCGGCATTCGTGACGGTGGTTGATGCGGACTGTGCTTATCTCAAGAGATCGGAGCGGGCTTACCGGCGTTACGAATCGGCCGCATCGCTCAAGTCGAGGGGCGGGGTGCGGTTCCATTGCGCGGACCCCATGACGCTGAATGCCGTGCCGGAGAGTGCAGGTGAAAGCGGGCGGCCTGGTTTTGACCGCGTTATCGTGCCTTTTACGGCCGACTGGCTCCCTAAAGTGTGGCTTGACGCCATCCGGCCATCCGGCCGCATCGTGGTGGTGAGCGGGACGCAGAACTTCGGGCGGGTGATGATCGGCAATCTCCAGTCCACGGGGCTCACCTGGCGTCAGGGACCGGACACGCGGTTACCGCGGCTGGATAACCGCCATCCGCAGAATCTGTATGGGCAGTTTGCGGGTGACCTGACCGAGCCGCTCATCTGGCCGGAGTTTGTCCAGCCAGTGGCGGATCCAAAGCCTGACGGTGGAGCTGACGCTGAACCGGCCGGTTCCGGAACAGGATCCGACGATGCGGCTAACGAGCGTGACAGCGGACTGAAGGAAGTCGTTCCGGGCAGACGTGGCAGCTTACTGGACAAAAACGCCGATCCGCTGGGTGGTGCCATGCCGGAAGAAGAACCTTTGCGGCTCAGTATCGCTCCACCCCCCGCCATCCGGGCTGGCGGGAAGGCGCTCGTCGAGATTGCCTTCGAGCGGTCCAGCGAGCTGATCAAGGTTCCCCAGTACCCATCGGCCTACCTGCTGACCGATCCCGCGCCGGGGATCGGGCTGGGCGAGGAGAGGTTCCGAGTCCGGGATATCAGCCGGGAAGATGCAGATGCGAAGGGGCTGGGCATCTCCTACTACGAGGATATCCCGTCACTCCGGGCGAACATTCCCGTGGCTTCAGAGGTAAAGCCGGGCCGGTATCCGGTTTCCGGCACGGTATTCTACTTTTATTGCTCTACCGAGGATGACGCCGGATATTGCGCCATCCACCGGCAGCCGGTTTCGTTCGCCGTGGAAGTGGCGAAGTAGAGCCGGACTTCCCTACTCGTCCGGAAATATCTTTCCGGGATTCAGGATACCCTTGGGGTCGAAAGCGGATTTCACGCTTTTGAGAATGGCCATCTCTGCTGCCGTGAAGGCGATCGGCAGGTATCGTTTCTGCACATAGCCGATCCCGTGTTCGCCGGAGATGGTTCCGCCAAGACTGCAGGTGTGACGGAATATCTCCTCAATGCAGAGTGGGAGTTTCTCGTTCCACTCGTGGTCCGTGATGTTTTCCTTCAGCAGGTTCACGTGCAGATTGCCGTCTCCGGCGTGACCATAGCAGACGCTGGTGACGCCATACCGGGAGCAGATCGACTTGACGCCCCGGAGCAGTTCCGGGAGTGCGGCCCGGGGCACAACCGTGTCTTCTTCCTTGTAAACCGCCCGCTTCTTGACTGCCTCGCCGGTAGCGCGCCGGATCGCCCAGAGTTCGTTCTGCTTGGCGAGGCCGTCGGCAAGGATCACGTCTCGAGCGCCACCTACCATGACGATTTCGGCGACACGTTCAGCCTGGGCACGGACTTCCGCAGGTCCGGGGCCATCCACCTCGATCAGCAGGTGCGCGGCGGCGTCACGGTTGGGAATCGTCCGGCCGAGGTGCCGGCAGGAGCTTTCCACTGCGTCACGCTCCATGAATTCGCAGGCCGACGGAACGACACCGCCCAGGAACAGGGATGAGACGGTGCGGCAGGCATCCTCCGGCGAATCGAAGGCCGCCATCAGCGTCTCGCGGCAAGGGGGCAGGGGGATGAGCCGGAAGGTGATCCGGGTGATGACGGCGAGTGTTCCTTCGCTGCCGATAATCAGCTGCGTGAGGTTGTATCCAGTGACATTCTTCAGCAGTTTGCCGCCCGTGCGGATGATCTCGCCGTTGGGAAGAACCGCTTCCAGGCCCAGCACGTAGTCCTTGGTGACGCCGTATTTCACGGCGCGAGGGCCGCCGGAACATTCGGCCAGGTTCCCGCCGAGATGACAGGAGCCACGGGAGGCGGGATCTGGCGGATAGAACAGCCCTTCCGCCTCGACGGCATTCTGAAAGACCTCGGTGATAACTCCCGGCTCCACTACCGCCATCACGTTCGCTCGGTCGATCTCCAGAATCCGGTTGAAGCGTTTCATCGAGAGCAGGATGCCGCCATGGACCGGCAACGCGCCGCCTGACAGACCGGTGCCGCCCGCCCGTGGGGTCACCGGGATTCCGGCTTCAGCAGCCAGCTTTAGAATTGCCGATACTTCTTCAGTGGTTCCCGGTTCCACCACCACGGCGGCACGGAAGACGAGGTCCTCGGTCTCGTCATGGCTGTAGTCATCCACGGTTTCATCGTCGGTCATGACATGGGAACTGCCGGCGATCTGCCGGAGCCGTGCGATGGTTTCCGGGGTGACGGGCGGATAGCTCTGGTGAACAGGCATGGCCGGATGGCTGCTACTTGCCGGTGGCTTCGTCGTAGGCGGCAATGTGGCGGCGCATCAGTTCGACGATGCCCGGCAGGTCCACCCCGCGGGGGCATATCTTTTCGAACCCCTCCATGCCGGTCCAGCCGTCCACGATGGCACGGGCGGAAGGGTAGTCGGGCATCGAGCGGGAGAGGCACAGGGCGAGGTCGCGCGGCGTCGCAGCCCTCGGATCGTACCGGCGTCCGCCTTCGGTGAACCATGCGTGCAGGCAGAGATCGCAGGCGATGCACTTTTCAAATCCGGTGAACCGTTCGCGCTCGGTGGCCGACACCGTCGTCAGTCCCTCGCTCGTGTAGTTCTCGCGGTACTGCTCCAGCCCCGGCCGCTTGTGGAACGGGGAAAGGAGTTTCACGAAGTGGAGGAAAAACCGCCAGCCGAGAAATGCGAGGGCCTGGAGACGTCTGATCATGAATAAAGGCGGCTTCCTTTTGCCGGACGGTGGACCTTACTCCTCGCCGTCATCCCCGATCGCTTCGGTGGGGCACCCCTCAAGCGCTTCCCGGCAGAGGGCTGTCTCTTCGGGGGTAGTGGGCTGCTTCCGGACAAAAGAGTAACCCTTGTCGTGCATTTCGAAAAACTCCGGGGCCGTATTCACGCAGGCGTCGCAGGCGATGCAGTTGTCGTCCACGTAGTACCGGCCGGGCCGGTTTTCGGGGTAGGCTTTGCGCTTGTCGGCCATCGCTGAGGATTTATTTAGGCCCTTTGGCGGGCGCTTGTCCACGGGAGTCCCGTTGCCCAGTTATCTTTGGCAACCCCTTGAACTCAGGGATGGTTCTAAATATAACTAAAACTGTTAGGTATTGGCGCCTTCTGTCCGGGCGGCTGATCTACTAAACAGAAGCGACTCCTAAAGGAGCCGCTGGTCCACGCGGACAGGCCGGAGCACAGGGAACCATGAACGACGTCGAACGGGCCAAACTAAAGGGCTTTGACAACAACTTCCGCGGCTGGGCCGAGCGCGGGGATGCCGCCATCACCGAGGAGGACTGGAACCTCTTCAAGTTCGATGGCGTCTATAACCAGCTCCACCGCGGCTACTACATGATCCGCATCAAGATTCCCGGCGGCCGTGTCACGGCGGTCCAGGCCCGGGGTATCGCCCACATTGCCGATCGGTACGCCCGCAGCGTGATGAACCTCACCACCCGGCAGGATATCCAGCTACACTGGGTGACTATCGGGAATGTCCACAAGGTGATGGAAGAACTGGACCTGCTCGGCCTCACCACCAAAAATGCCTGCGGCGACACGGTTCGCAATATCGTCGCCTGCCCGTGGGCGGGTATCTGCACCCACGAGGCGTTCGACATAAACCCATACGTGCGGGCCGTGCATGACGACCTTATCGTGCGCGAGGAACTCCGCAACCTGCCGCGCAAGTTCAAGATATCGTTTAACGGATGCTCGGCCTCCTGCGCGCAGCCGCAGATCAACGATATCGGCTATATCGCCACACGCAAGGTGACCGAAGGTGTCGCCGAGAACGGCTTCCGCGTGCTGGCCGGCGGCGGCCTGGGTGCGAAGCCGATCCTCGCCAAAGCGGTATTCGATTTCATCCCGGCCGAGAGCGTCGTCCCGGTGAGCCGCGCGTTCGTGAAGCTGTTCCGCGACCACGGGAACCGCAAGGTTCGCACCAAGGCGCGCATGAAGTTCGTGCTGGCCGAGTGGGGCGTGGAGAAGTTCCGCCAGACGCTGATGGACTACATCCGGCAGGAAGAGTCTGTGGACGCAAACGAGATCATCCCGGCCTCACCCATCGAGCAGGGCGGCGCCATCCAGCCGCCGGATGAATACGTGGGCATCTACCCGCAGAAGCAGCGGGACCGGATGATCATACGTGCGCTGGTAAGGCGCGGCGACCTTTCGGCCTCGCAGCTCTACCGTGTGGCCGATCTTGCCGACAAGTACGGTGACGGCACGGTGACCTTCACCAACCGTCAGAACCTTGAACTGCACTGGGTTCACACGACCGACACGAACGAACTGACGGCCCAGCTCCGCTGGCTCGGGTTTGACGTGAACGGACACTCGCATCTGGCCGATACAGTCGCCTGTGTCGGCACCACGCTGTGCAACAAGGCCGTGGCGGAGAGCCCCGAACTGGCGCACCGGATCATGGACACCTTCGGCGGCGACCAGCGGTATTCGGTCGTGTTCCGCAACTTCCGCGTTCATATCAACGGCTGTCCGAACGCCTGCGCCCAGCACCATACGGCGGACCTGGGGTTCATGGGGCTGGTGAAGAACGTGGACGGCAAGAAACGTGAGGCCTACCAGATCGCCATCGGCGGCCACCTGCAGGGCGCGGGCCGCGTGGGCGACGTCTGCGCCAAGGCGGTTTATCCCGAAAAATGCGTGGACCTTGTACGCTCCGTGCTGGATGTGTTCATGCGCGAGCGCCATTCCAGCGAATCGTTCGCCGACTGCTATGAACGCAAGGGCAATGCCTTCTGGTCCGAGGTCGTCCGGCCCTATCTCGTCGCGTAGGGGAGTTTCAGCCCGCTGGCAGTTCAACGGTGACGCGGGCGCCGCCTTCGGGGCTGTTTGACACGGTGACAAGCCCTCCCATGCGCCCCACCACAATGCGGGCGATGAACAGGCCAAGCCCCAGATGCTTCTTGTCCGCCTTGCGGCTTGTCGAGAACGGCTCCAGCGCGCTTTTCAGCATGTCGCTGGTGAAACCCGGCCCGTCGTCCGTGAACGTCACCTGCACCCGGCGTCCGCCATCGGTGACCTCTGCCCTGACGGTAACGTCCTGACGGCCAAACTCGCGGGCATTCTGCATGATACGCCCAAAGGCATCCCCAAGCTGGTCGCAGTTGCCATGGATGGTGACGGGCGGGATATCGCCATCCAGACGGACTGCCGGCTTTTCCGGGCCGGGTGAATCAATCGCCAGCTTGAGCGCGTGGGGCAGTTCAAACGTGCTCGACTTTACTTCCGTATGGATTGAGAGGGCGTGCAGCACCGACACAATGGAACGGACCCGTTCCTGTCCCTGGAGCGCCATCGCCAGGGTGCCACTGAGTTCCTCGCGTAGCTTCGGGTCCAGCGGTTCGCCGGACGCGCTCTCCAGATCCTCGCGGACGCCGCTGACGAGACTGTGTGCCGATCCGAGAGGATTCCCGATTTCGTGGGCGGCGCCGCGGACGAATTCGCCGATGGCGGCAAGCGCACCGGCTTCGGCGAGCTGTTTCTGCTGGCGGGCAATCTCGTCCATCGCCGTGACCAGTTCCACGTTCACGCGCCGGAGTTCCTGCTCGCGCAGGTCGAGGACGTGCCGGGACCACTCGGCGAGGCCGATTCCAGTGAACAGCCCGCCGGCCAGATTGCCGATCGATAGAAAACTTACCTGCGGATTCTGCAGGGTTTCCCGCGTGAAGTCGGAGTAGAAAGCAGCTTCCGGATAGATACCGGTGACTGACAGGTATGCGCCGCCCATGGCGCAAGTCACACAAAGGCTTGCCGAGAGGATCGTGGTCACCCGGTCGAAGCCGAGCCGGTATATCATGGGATGGACTACGTAGACGAACAGGAAACTCGATGACGTCGCCCCCATATGGATGATGATGTTGGCGGCGACGAACACCTCGATGGCGACGGTGGCGAAGTGCCGCCAGCGGGCTCCCTCTGGCCGGGCGGCGTACAGGGTCCAGAAATTTAGCGTGAACCAGGCGACCCTGAGTGGAGCATCAACGGAGATGAAGATGTCGAGTGCGTCGGGGTTATAGAACGGATCACTGCGCTTGGTGAGATAGAAATGCCAGTAGACGAACCCGAAGGTGACGGCGAATATTACCCGGATCCGGGCGGCAGCATAGTAGGCACGCCAGTCGGTGTGGACGCCCTCTGGCAGGGTGAAAAACCAGTCCCATAGCTTTCGGAATGGCGCGGGGAAACGGTCAACCAGCGAGGAATCGGTGGTTACTGATGGGGTTTGCATTGGGCTATGGATCGTGAATCAGCCGCTGGCGGGAATGGTGATCCGGAACATGGCGCCCGGCGTATCCTTGTCCACCAGTTCGATCGTCCCGCCGTGGGCCTCTACGACCTTGCGCGCGATGGCCATTCCAAGGCCGGTCCCGTGCGCCTTGCCAAACGTGGCGAACGGCTCGAACAGCTTGTCGCGCACTTCCGGGGGTATTCCGCGTCCGGTATCTTCCACTTCAACGTGGATTTTCCCGTCCTCGTCGGGAACGACACGGACGAAAATCTTGCCGCCATCCTGCATGGCATCGCAGGAGTTCGAGATGAGATTCTCGATCACGCGGCGGAACCGCTGTGGATCGATCTGGACCTTAGGCTGGACTTTGAACTCGTGGACCAGTTCCACCGAGGCGTTTCCCAGCAGCTTGGAAAGCGCGGATGTCGTATTGGAAAGGAACTCGCCGATATCCGTGAGTTCCGGCGCGTGGGCGATCTCGCCGCGGGTGAATGCGAGCACGTCGCCCGTCATTCCCACCATGCGGTCTATCTCGCCCCTGAGCGTTTCGTAGATCTTGGCCTTGTCCTCCTTGGGCACCTCGTCCATCGCCAGCAGTTCGCTGAATCCCAGAATCGCCGTCATGGGACCCTTGAAGTCATGGATGATGGACGAGGCCATGGTGCCGATGGCCGACAGCCGTTCGCGGCGGATCAGTTCGGCCCGTGCGTCCTTCAGTTCCTTGTTGGCCTTCTCCAGATCCCGAACCCGGTCTTCGAGCTGGCCGATGAGGTCGCGCTGGTCGAGGCCGCGCTGGACGACGAGCCGGAGATCCTCGTTGTTCCAGGGTTTCTCGATGTAGAAGAACAGCCCGACATCGTTGATCGCCTTGATGACACTTTCCTTGTCAGCATAGGCGGTAATCATGATCCGGGCGGCGGCGGGATGAAGCTGGCGGACCTGCGTCAGCAGTTCGATGCCGGTCATGCCCGGCATGATGTAATCGGCGATCACCATGTCCACCGGCATGGTGGCAGCCTTGCGGGCAGCCTCCACCGGGGCGTTGAACGTGTGGATATCATACTGGGGGTTGCGGCCCAGTGCACGGGCAATGGCGAACGTCACCAGTTCCTCGTCATCGACGACGAAGATGGTGTACTTGCGCTGAGGTTCGAGTATTTTGGCGGCCTCGCTCAAAGCGCCATTCCCCTTCGTTAGAACCCGGTTTCCCTGATGAAACGGACGAAACTGTATTCCGTCCGCAAGAGGGCTTCAAGTCCCGGTCATTCGACCGGTTTGACGAGCTGGCTCATCCGTTTGCGAATGGTGCCGATCTGCCCGAACCCCCGGCTGGCGAGGTAGCGCATCACCGGCATGCCGCCCTTGGCCAGGATGCCGAAATACCCGTGGGCAAAAAGCCTGACCGGGCCGTTGTGAATTGTGGCCGAGATTTTCCGCTCCGGGGCAGCAGTCCAGACCAGTTCCATCAGCTTGATGCCGAATGCGGGAATAGTCTCCTCGGGAAGGTTGATGAGGTCATCCACCGCGCCTGTCGGCAGCCTGAGCGTGAAATCGGGCTTCTCAGCCTGTCCGGGTTCCAGCCGGGGTATTCCGTCCTGCATCCGGAACTGGTACTCGTCCTCGTGGTCGGTGAAGAAGATTCGTACCGCGGCCGACTTGCTCAAGGGGCGGGCGGCCTCGCGGCAGATGGGGCGGTCTTCCAGGAATGATTTCAGCTTGAGATAGGTAGGGTGATCCATATTCAGCGAACGCAGCTGCACCGGTCCTTCATACGTGCGGCACTGGCAACTTTGACCGGATTTTTACGGGAACTGAAGAGGGCCGTTGCTTGTTTTAAGAGCGGGGAAGGGTCCATAACACTATCCGGACGCCTGAACTGTCCTGTTTATGGAGACCGAGGAGACGACGACCGCTCCGCCGCCGCGGAGACCGCTGCTGCCCGACCCGTTTGGCCTGATCTCGACGGCCCGCCGGGTGCTGCCGCTCCCGTCGGCACCGGACATCGGCTGGCTGGATGCCCACAAGGGCACGATCTCGCTGGTGGCGAGCCTCGCCGTCTACCTATCCTCCTATGCAATCGGAGAGCCCTACGCCTGGTGGGTGCAGCGAATCGGCGAGGCGGCGCTCATTGGCTCCTTCGTCGATTTCATCGCCATCCAGATGCTCTTCCGCCGGATGTGGTTCCTGCCGGGATCGGGTGTCATTCCACGAAACCGTATCCGCATCGTCGAGGGGCTTGCCCGTGCCGTCGAGGAAGAGTGGCTCACGGCGGACGTTATCAAGTCGAAACTCTCCGGTATTGATCTGGGTGACCTGCTGGGAAAGGCGCTTGAGCATCTGCGTGACAACGATGAGACCCTTGAGGAGATCCTGAAGCAGATTGCCGTGGGCGCGGCAAGCTGGATCGATTCGAAGGAGTTTCTCGACTTTCTCTCGTCACAGGTGAAAAACCGTGTCGGCCGCGTGGGGCAGGTGGCCCATGCCGTCGGCATTATCGACACGGAAGTGATGGCCTCCGACATCGCCAGGACGCTACTGGAACAGGTCAAGGGACTCCCCACGAACGAGAACGTCCGCAAGCGCATCCAGGAAGAACTGGGACGTTCGGCCGACGAAGTGCGGACTGATGAGGAACTCAAGGCCCGGTTCGACCGGATCAAGATCCAGATCGTGGACTACCTGCTCGTCAGCATGGAGGGCCGTATCCACGACATGGTGCTGGAGAACCTGATCCGTTTTACCGACGACGACATTCGCGAGATGTTTGAAACCAAGACCAAGAGCCACCTGGAGTGGATTCGCGTGAACGGGGCCATTTTCGGCGGCCTGTTCGGCGCGGTCTTTGCGGCAATCCACAAATACTGGTAAGATTCGCCCTTGTGGAAGCTGAACCGAAACCTGTTCCGAAACCCCGCACGGCCAGGAAATCCCGCAAGCAGGCGAAGGCTCAGGCCGTGCCCGGGGATATTGCGACCCAACTGGAAAAGCTGACCGAAACGGTTGCAGCTGACCTGGCGATCGAACTTCCGAAGCCCAAAGGCCCGAAGCCGCCGCCTCCCGACCCCGGTATCCGGGGGTCTGGCGGAACCATTCACTACTACCGCGAGCAGGCCAAACGCTCCCGCGCTCTCCGCCTGACGGGCCTCATTGTGGGTGCGGTCTCCACCGCCGCGGCCGTTACGGGTATTATCGCCACGGCTGTCATCAACGCCGAACGCCGTCAGCGGGCCAAGGGAAAGAAGAAACGGAAGTAGGGATTCGTATCCCGGCATCCCGCTCCCAGACGCAAAACCGCCGCGGTCCCTTCAGGTTCCGCGGCGGTTTCTGTTTCCGGCGCTGCTAGAGGTAGGCGATCCGCTGGTCGATGACGGGCAGGTTCAGGGCCGTTGCCGGATCCGGCCGCCGTTGCGCGGGGTCCAGGGGGATCACCGGGGCGACGTCCGTTCCGCTGGCCCTTCCTTCGCCGTGGGCTTTTACCCGGTTTCTGATTTCGCGGATCCTGGCGAGGAGCTTGCAGTATTCGTTCTCGTTCATGGCTTCTACGTCCTTGCTTTGATGGTTTGGCGGTCGGGGTGGTCAGCGGCCCTCGCCGGCGGCGTTCATCACGAACACCGGGGGGCTCTCGCCGGGATCGCGGCCCAGCTGCATCGGATCACCCAGGGCGGTGGCCTTCGGAGTCGCCATGGCCACGAATCCGCCGGGCCGGCCGGGCTGGTCGATGACGGTGATGAGGCCCTTCTTGCGGAGCATCTTCAGTGCCTCGTCGATCTGGGCGCGGGTGAGCCGCCGGTCCTTGGCGAAGGTTTCCAGGTCGGCGTTCCGGGCCCTGTAGAGGGTAGCCAGAACATCCACTTCCTCGGGGCTCACCTTGACGCCCATGCGGGACTCGATCTCGCGGGCCGCGTCCTGCAGGCGGGCATAACGGATCGCCTCGGCATCCTGGTTGTCGAACCGCTCGATGCCGTCGTACCACTTGGTGGTGCGCATCGTTTCGCCGGTCTTCATGGCCATCAGGGCCGACGCGCCGGTGGCGGCAGTCGGGGCCACGAGCGTGCTGGCAACGATCACCGATTCGGCGCAGCCGGCTGTCAGGAACAGGGCGGCGAGGGCGGAAAAGGCAGTCAGGGTGGTCTTGCGGGTCTTCATGGTCAGTTTCCTCCGTGTCTCTTGCCCCTGTTTCGTGTGCTCCTTGCGGGGGAGGGGGCGGAGCCGGTTGGCAATTTATGTATTACAAATGATGTGCCAAACTTAAAAATCAAATGAATACAAATAGTTATATTGATAACGCAGTGTTCCAACCCTGAGCATTTACCCGCCCTGGAGCAGGGGGCTGTTCCGGTTTGGGGTACGTTGGGTTGGATGGGCGAAACAGGGTTTCTGGAGATGAAACCCTAGGGGAGGAAAAGCTTTGGAATCCAAGGACGACGTAAGTGGTCATTTCCATGCTGACCACGCTTCACCACGGCTGGCCACGCCTCACCACGGGTCCGAAACGCAGACATCCAACGCCACAATCCCGAAAATTAAGAAAAACAGTGCTTTTGGGGCACTATAATCCTTGACTCAAGTCTAACTATTCGATAGAAGCGTTCAGAGATGGACCCAAGTCTAAAAATATCGTCTCTGGCCACCGAGCCGATCCGGGGCCGCCGGGACCAGAAGAAACTGGAAAACCGGGGCCGGATTTACGACACGGCTATCCGGCTGTTCGGCGAGCGGGGCTACGACAAGGTCTCGGCCGACGACATCGCCCAGGAGGCCGGGGTCTCCCGGGCGACCGTTTTCAACTACTTCCCGAGCAAGGCCGATTTTCTCTCCGCCTATACCGAGGAATACCTGGAAGTGGTTCTCGGCTACTGGGAGACGGTGGCCCATCTGCCACCGGTCGCCCGGCTCGACACGATGGCACGGCTCATGGGGCGCGAGGCCGAGCAGCGCCGGCAGTTCCTCGATCTGCTCAGTATCCAGGACTACACGCAGGGGCCCGAACGGCTCCGTCTCGACCGGCAAAAGTTTCTGGCCGTCATCGAACGGCTCTGCCAGACGATCGAAGAGGGCAAGGCTACCGGCGAGATTCGTCCGGAACTGGACACATCCGACATTACCGCGATGGTCGAGGCATCCTACAACTCGGTATTCATGGAGCGGATGCTGACGGGCGAGGATTTGCCCGTCGGGGAAATGATCCGGCGGCGGTACGGGATTGCCCGGACAGGAATAGTCACGGCGGAATTCTCCGCCGGAGAAAAGCACACAGGCTCCGGTACAGGGTCCGGAGAGGAAGAGAGACATTGATGAGAAACCGGATGCTGGCAGCGGTGATGTTCGGGGTTGTTTTTGCATGTGCTGGCGCCGCACGGGCGGATGAAGCAGTTCTTCCTCCGCCTGCGGATGCGAATGAACTGATGCGGCGGGCGGACAAGCTGAACCGGTCTGACGACGAGACCCGTGAAGCGAAGATGACGCTCATCAACAAGAACGGCACGACCCGCGAGCGCCGCATCATCATCTGGACCAAGCGCAAGGACGACGATAACGACTACTCGCTGGTCCGGTTCATCGCCCCCGGTGACGTTGCGGGCACAGGGCTTCTCACCGAGGAGTTCAGCGACCGGGATGACGACCAGTTCCTCTATCTGCCGGCGCTGAAGCGGACCCGACGGATATCGTCATCCGACAAGAGCGACTCGTTCATGGGGACTGATTTTTCGTTCGAGGACATGGAAGCCTTCGACGAAAAGGACTGGGACCACAAGAAGATTGGTGAGGAAGCCTACGAGGGCCGAAAGGTCTGGATCGTGGAGTCAGTCCCCAAGAGCCCCAAAAAGATCAAGGAAACGGCGTATGGAAAGATCGTCGGAAAGGTCGATCCCGAGCGCTACATCGTTCTGGCGAGCGACTACTTCAACAAGAAGGACGAGCATATCAAGGAGTTCAAGGCCCTGAACATCAAGCCTTATGGAAAGTTGTGGCGGGCCGAGCGGATCGAGATGCGCACACTCAAGTCCGGTCACACGACGACCATCGAGTATTCGGATACGAAGATCAATACGGGGCTGGAAGTCTCGCGCTTTACCCGTCGCGAACTTGAGAAGAACTAGCCGTCCACTGCTGCCTGACTGAAAATCCGTGGCGAGATGCCGCCGGGAGCAACACCTGTGAGAAATCTGGTTGAGTCCTCAATCAACGCCCTGTCGCGTTTCAGTGTGCGCAACCCCTTCTGGGTGCTGCTGGGAATCCTGTTCATCATGGTGCCACTCGGTTACCAGGTGGGGAAGCACATTGAGGACCAGGACAACTCCTCCCGTATCTGGTTCCCCAGACATGACCTTAGCTACGCCTACTACGACGTTTTCAAGGACGAGTTCGAATCCGATGAAAACGTTGTTGTCGCAATCAAGGCACGCAACGGCATCTTCAACAGGGAGACGCTGGAAATTATCAGGGCGGTCGAGGCTGAACTGGAGAAAATCCAGAACATCGAGGATGTGAAGTCGATCCTCTCGATGAATAACGTCAGGGGCGAGAAAATTCTCGACGAGGATGGCCAGGAGCAGTTTGAGCTCCGGATAGAGCCCCTGTTTCCCGAGGATGCGGAGTTCACTCCGGAGGAAATAGCCTTTGCCCGCGAACGGGCCATGGCAGACGAAAACATGGTCGGGAACCTGATCTCTCCCGATGGCAATTTCGCAGCGGTTTTCGGCCGGATTGTCGCCACCGACGACATGGGCATCAAGCGGAAGCTCACGGAGGATTCAAAGGCGGCGCTCAGGCGTCTGGAGGAGCAATTCAAGGATATGGGCGTGGTGTTCTCCGAGAACACCAATGCGCTGATTGATTTTCGCGAGGACGAGTTCAAGAACGCTCCTATCCAGTTCTATCTCGCGGGTATTCCGATATTCGACTACGAATTCGACGCGCTTTCGGTCGCCGACCAGCAGGAGATGACTCCGCTCACGCTGGCGGTGATCATCGTCGTGCTGCTCCTCATGTTCCGCAGTATCCCGATGGCCTTCATACCGATGGGCCTCATGATGGCTGTGGTCAGCATCGTGTGGGGCCTGTACGTGATCGCCGGACAGAAGATGAACATGCTGGTGGGCATGACGGCACCCGTGCTGATTGTCGCCTGTGTGGGTGATTCAGTGCACATCCTGTCTGCCTATTTCCTCCAGCGGCGTCCGGGCGTGTCGCGGATGGATGCCATTCTGGAGGCCGCCCGGCAGGTGAACTGGCCGTGTCTGTTTACCTCCATTACGACATTCTTCGGCTTCGTTACCTTTTCTTTCGCCTATGTGCCGCCGATGCGGTGGTTTGGACTTTGTGCGGCATTCGGTGCGCTGGTGGCCTACATCCTCACGTTCAGCCTGGTACCGGCGATCATCTCGGCACTGGACCGGATTGAGCAATGGACCCGGAGTCATGAAACGAGCCTGCTAGCCCGGATTCTGGGAGGGCCGGTCCGGCTGTTCCTTCGTGAACCCAAGCCGGAACAACTGGAAACCCTCCGTTCCGGGATGCTGTCCAGGTTCCTGGAAGGAATGGCCAACGCCACCATCAGGTTCCGGGCTGCCATCATCGTTGTCCTGGTGGCAGTGACGGGCGTATCGGTGTGGGGTGCCTCGAAGATCAAGATTGAATCGAACAATCTCGATTTCATCCCGGACACCCACTACGTCCAGTACGCCATGACGGCCGTCCAGGACGAGCTGACAGGCCTTTCCAATATTGAGGTCATTTTCGAAGGGGATGAGAATTTCGCGAAAAACCCGGACGTGCTGAAACGAGTCGATTCGCTGGTGGAAACGGTGAAGGCACGGCCGCATGTCTCGACGGTGTTCAGCCATACGGTGTACCTGAAGCAGATCCATCGGGCGATGCACGGCGGTGATGAGTCCTATTTCAAGGTTCCGGATTCGGAGGAACTGATCGCGCAATATCTGCTGCTTGCCGAGCTGTCAGGTGACAAGGATATCAAGTCATTCGTGAACTACGACTATTCGCGGATCCGGGTAACAATCCGTTCCAGCCAGACGCAATCGTCCGAGTTTAAGCTCATGGTGAAGGAAATCACGGCGGATATTTCCCAGCTGCTTCCTGACATCAGGCGGGTCGACTTTACCCAGCTACAGCCCGGCTTCAGGTCGGGCGACCCGTTCGCGTTCGTTTCTTCGGTCCGGAAAAGCGGCGATGCTCCGGTTTACAAGATCACCGGCCTGATCCCGCTGTACAGCATTCTGGACCGCAATTTTCTGGAGACACTGCTGAAGTCATTTTCACAGTCGTTCGCGCTTGTGCTCTTGTGTCTGATCTTCATGACCCGGTCACTCAAGCGTTCGCTGATGGGTATGGTCCCGACGGTGTTCCCCCTCGCCGTGACAGGCGGGATGATGGGCTTCGTCGGCTGGAAGCTGGACCCCGCAACGATCCTGATAGCCGGCATGGTGCTGGGTCTGGCGGTCGACAACGCCATTCACTATCTCGCCCGTTTCGAGACGGCGATTGGAGAAAGCGGCAACGACTACCGGAATGCCATCCATTACACAGCACAGCATGTGGGCCGCGCACTGTTCGCTGCTGGTTTCATTCTGGTGTTCGGCTTTGGCGTGATGATGTTCGGCAGTTTTTACCCGACACGCAACTTTGGCATGCTTTCAGCCATGAACATGTTCCTGGCCATTGGTGCGACAATGCTGTTCCTGCCGGTCCTGTTCCAGATTCTCCGGCCGTACGGCAAGCCATCGGATGCCAGTTCCGTTACGGGCGCGGAACCGGCTGGCGAGCCTCCGTCAAAGGCCGCATAAGTCTCACAGGCTCGCAGGGGGATGGAAGCGATGACCAACCGGATGTGGATGGCCTGTGCTGGACTGGTAATGATTGCCGGGCTGCCCGGTGTGGCCAGCGCCGTGGAGTGGGACAAGGTGACGTTCCGGGGATTTCTCCAGTACCAGCACAAGAGTTTCCTGCTGGATCACCAGCCACTGTTCGACAATACCAACAACGAGCTCCGTGCGCAGATGGAACTGACTTTTGACCTGACCGATGAGTTCCGTATCCGCTTGACGCCCGAGGCCTATACTGATGTCACGCGGCGTGATTCCTACCGTCACCGGGTCTATTTCAATGAGGGCTACGGGCAGGTGACAAAGGGCGATTTCGACCTTCGGTTTGGAAAACAGATCGTCACCTGGGGGCAGGCCGATACGGTAAGGCCGACCGACGTGTGGCGCCGGCGTGACTACTCGGACTTTTTCCTCGATACGGAGGAAGGCGTTTTGGGGCTCCGGGCCGACTTTACCGGCCTCGGTCCACTGACGGTGCAGGGCGTCTTCGTGCCTTATTTTGTCCCCGACATCTTTCCGTTCGGAGAACGCCACAACCGCTTTTTCCATGCGGAAAATGTCTACCGGCAACTCGGCCAGGAAATGCTGAACAACGGAGCACCACAGGAACTGGTGGACTCGCTGGATGGGTTCCGCGTGAGCGATGGTGCGAACCTCCCCAATTCGCTCAGGAGATCGGAGGGAGGTATCCGGATCAGCGGTTCCTTTGATGGATGGGACGTCAGCGCGAGCTACGCCTCGTTCTTTAACCGGGTTCCGACATCGTTCCAGATGACTCCGCCTGCGCCCGCCAACCCGCCGCCGGGACCGCCACCGAACACCTATTTTGGCGACCCCGATATCCAGATGGCGCTGTTTTATCACCGTGTCCACATGATCGGTTTCGACTTCGTCAAGCTGTTCGGGAAGCTGGGGATCCGGACCGAGGCGGCCTACTTTTTTACCGAAGACCGCAAGGGGACCGATCCGCGGGTGGACGATCCATATCTCAAGGTGACCACCGGCTTCGACTACGAGTTCACCAACATCATCGGCGACTCGGACCTCACGCTTATCGCCCAGGTCGCCATTGACGAGGAGCTTCCCCGCAAGGGTGCGACGATCAACCAGAAGGAGGGGATAAACCTGATCCACTTCTACCGGTATGCCTTTGTCGGTACGGCCACATGGAAGTTCACCGAATACCTCAAGGTCCAAACGCCGTTCTTCGTCAATGCCCAGAACGGCGACTACCTGGTCCAGCCGGAGTTCAACTGGAGTCCCGTGGATGGTTTCGAAATAATCGGTGGCGGGGATATTGTCGGTGGCGACAGGACCAATCCCCAGTCGTTCTTCAGCGTGTTTGACCGGGATGACCGCGTTCGGATGGCGCTGAAATACAGCTGGTAAGACCGGCAGGCCGCCGGGCTAGCTGCTGATCGGACGGGCCTCGGCGGCGAAATCCCCGCCGGGCAGGCCGTTTTCCACCAGCGAGTTTCCGTAAATCTCTTTCCAGGCGGTCAGGATCTCGGCGAGCGGAAGATCGTCGAACTGGCCACGGTCGCGGACATATTCCATGTGCTTGCGTCCGGTGGAATCGAACGGATGGAAGATGGCATCGGTTCTGCCGTCCCAATCGAGGGGTTTCACGCCGAACTTCTCGCACAGCGACAGGTTGAAGGTCGGCGTTACCTTGATCCACCGGCCGTCCAGCCAGGCCTCCGTATAGCCGTGGAAGACGAAGACATCGATGCCACCCATCCGGGAGCGAAGCTTGTCGGTGGTCAGGTGGTTGCGAACATCGGCGAAACCGAGGCGGGCCGGGATGCCGGCCGCCCTCAGTGTGGCAGCGAGGACAACCGCTTTGGGAACGCAAAATCCGCGGCTGCGCCCGATTACCTTGCTGGCGATGAATGAGTTCAGCGTTCCGTCAAAACAGTACGGGTCGTAGTGGATATCGTCACGGACGCCATAGAACAGGGCTTTTGCCTTCTCGGCGGGGTTCGTCAGCCCGGAAATCTTTCCTTCCACATAGGCCCGGACTTCGGGGCTCGCCGAGTCGATGAATGCGGTCGGGCCCAGGCATTTTTCCGGCTGGCTGGAACTGGCTTCCATACGATCTCCTGCGCCGGATTGTGACACCGGCTCTGCCGGAACGGCAAACAGAAACGCCGGTCCCATGGAAGGAACCGGCGCCCTGTTCTGGATAGCGGCCATCAGGCCGTAATTACACGCGTTCGATGATCGTCGTGATGCCCATGCCAAAGCCGATGCACATGGTCGCAAGGCCATAGCGCTTCTGGCTGCGCTCAAGCTCGTTCACCAGCGTCGCGATGAGCCGGGAGCCGGTTGCGCCGAGCGGATGGCCGAGGGCGATGGCGCCGCCGTTCACATTCACCCTGGCCGGGTCCATGCCCGTGTCCTGGATCGTGCAGAGCGGAACCGGCGCGAATGCCTCGTTGATCTCGATGACGTCGATCTGGTCGATCTTCATGCCAGCCTTCTTGAGGCACTTCTGCGTGGCTGGAATAGGGCCGGTGAGCATGATGACCGGTTCGGAACCGGCCACCGCCATCGCCACGATACGGGCACGGGGTTTGAGACCCAGTTCCTTGGCCTTCTGCTCGGTGCCGATGAGGACGGCCGAGGCCCCGTCCACGATACCGGACGAGTTGCCTGCGTGGATGACGCCAGTCGGCTTGAAGACCAGCTTCAGCTTGGCGAGGCCCTCCAGCGTCGTTTCCGGGCGCGGATGCTCGTCGGTATCGAAGGTGACTTCCACCTTGCCATCTTTCGCCTCGCCGAACCGTTTGGCCGCCTCGGCTTCGGGCATGAACTTGAGGAGGTGGGCCTTGTAGGCGTCAGCCGTGCCCTGGTCCACCTTCACCTTGAGCGGGGTAATCTCGTTCCGGAAGTGGCCGCCGCTGATTGCCTTGTGGGCGTTCTGCTGCGACTTGAGGGAGAATTCGTCGAGTTGCTGGCGGGTGAACTTCCACTTCTCGGCGATCATCTCGGCAGAGACGCCCTGCGGCACGAGCGAATACTTGGAGAGCAGGGAGCGGGCTGGTGGGCCCATGTCGGCGCCCATCGGGGCCCGGGTCATGTGCTCCACACCGGCGCCGACCACCAGGTCCTGCGCGCCCGACATCACCGCCTGCGCTGCGAAATTGACCGCCTGCTGGCCTGAACCGCAGAACCGGTTGATCGTGACGCCCGACACCTCGATCGGCCAGCCGGCCGCCAGCACCGCGCCGCGGGAGATGTTCGTCCCCTGCTCGCCCGTCTGGGTGACGCAGCCCATGATCACGTCGTCGATCTGCTTCAGGGTTTCGTTATTCAGCTTGCACTGGTCCTTGAGGCCGTTCAGGGCCGTGACGGCGAGATCCATCGGGTGGGTTTCCTTGAGGGTTCCCTTCTTCTTGCCCATGGCAGTGCGGGTGGCTCCGAGAATATATGCTTCCGGCATGACTTGAGTGACTCCTTGGATGGAGTGTGCGGGGTTTCGCGATTGAAACCGTGCCGCCCACGTCCGGGTAGTGACTGTCGTGTCCGCCGGCCACATCCGGCCGACTGAATCGCCGTTCAGTCCAGCGGCCTATTTATCCCGATTTTGACTGGCGCGTCAATCGGATAGTTTTGCGTCCATGACAGGAGAAAAACCCCATCAATTGCAGTCATCTGAACACCCCCATTGCCCGCAGCCCCCGGTTTGTGACATGCGTGTCGCACCTGATATGGGCGGGTGAGCGGCCCCGTTTTTATTTCCCTAAGGAGTTTTACGTCCGTGGCAATCAAGGTTCGTATTCCCACACCTTTGCGCAAGTACACCGCCAACCAGGCCGAGGTCTCCGCCAGCGGCGGGACAATCAAGGCGATCATCGACGATCTCGACAGGAACCACCCCGGACTCAAGGACCGGATCTGCGACGAGAATGGAAAGTTGCGGAAGTTCGTCAATATCTTTCTCAATGACGAGGATGTCCGGTTCATGGAGTCCATCGACACGCCGGTGAAGGACGGTGACGAGGTGGGGATCGTCCCTGCCATCGCGGGGGGCTCTGGCACTCTTCAGGCCGCTTGATGAGGAGCAGCCGTCAGGTCTTTTTTGCGGACGGATGGAACTTTTCCAGCAGATCAATGGCGGCTGCAGTGGGTGAACGTTCCCCGGCGAGAACCTGCCGTTCGGCAGCAGCAGCCAGTGGGGCGATCATACTGTCCTCGCGGAAACGGCGCTGCAGGCCATCGTCGATTACGTTCCACATCCAGTCGAGGGCCTGCTGTCGGCGCTTGGTGGTAAGGCCGCCGGTTTCCGTCATCAGTTTCCGGTATTGAAGGATCATCTCCCACACCTCGGGGATTCCGGTTCCCTCGATGGCGCTGGCGGCGAGCACGTGCGGCGCCCAACTGTCATTTGAGGGCTGGAGCAGGTGGAGGGCGTTTTCGTATTCTGCACGGGCCTTGAGCGCCCGCTCACGGTTGTCTCCGTCTGCCTTGTTCACGACCAGCCCGTCGGCCAGCTCAATGATGCCTTTCTTGATTCCCTGAAGTTCGTCGCCGGCTCCGGCGATCATCAGGACTAGGAAGAAATCCACCATTGAGGCAACGGCAGTTTCCGACTGCCCAACACCCACGGTTTCCACCAGTATCACATCGAAACCGGCAGCCTCGCACAGCATCATGGTTTCGCGGGTTTTCCGGGCCACACCGCCAAGCGCACCACCCGATGGAGACGGCCGGATAAACGCATTCGGGTCCAAGGTGAGCCGTTCCATACGGGTCTTGTCGCCAAGGATTGATCCACCCGAGACGCTGCTCGAAGGATCAACCGCGAGCACCGCGACCTTGTGCCCCTTGCTGGTGAGATGCAGACCGAATGCATCGATGAAGGTGCTTTTCCCGGCACCGGGAACCCCGGTAATGCCAACCCGGGCGGCATTGCCTGTAAAGGGGTGAATGCGGTCCAGAAGATCACGCGCCATGCGGCTGTCGTCAGCCCTGAGACTTTCGATCAGGGTGATCGCCTTGGCCAGGATACGGCGGTCGCCAGTCCGGACACCGTTTACATAGTCTTCGAGAGTGAATTCCGGCATAAGGGGCGGCCTGACCAACCGCAGTCCCCGTTAGCTTGCCAGTTTCTGACGGTGTTTGTCGATAGCGGCGAGCACTGTCTGGGCGGCCTGCGGGATATTCGTTCCGGGGCCAAATACCGCCGCCACACCGGCCTTGTGCAGGAAGTCGTAGTCCTGGGGGGGGATGACACCGCCACACACCACGACGACATCCTTCGCACCGGCTTTCTTAAGCTCTTCGATAAGTTCTGGGACGAGCGTCTTGTGGCCGGCGGCCTGGGACGAGATACCCACCACATGCACGTCGTTTTCGACTGCCTGCCGGGCAGCCTCCGAAGGCATCTGGAAAAGGGGGCCGATATCCACGTCGAAGCCGAGATCGGCAAAAGCCGTGGCGATCACCTTCGCCCCGCGATCATGTCCGTCCTGGCCCAGCTTGGCGACAAGAATGCGCGGGCGACGTCCCTCGCGCTTGGCGAAAGCGTCGACGGCAGCCTTGGCCGCGACAAACTCCTCGCCGCTCCGGTAAGATGCGCCGTACACGCCGGAAATGCTCCGGATCGTAGCGTTGTACCGGCCCCAGACCTTTTCAAGCGCGTCGGATATCTCGCCGCCAGTGGCCCGTGCGCGGGCGGCCTTGACAGCAAGGTCCAAAAGATTGCCGTCTCCCGACTGGGCGCATCTGGTGAGCGCATCGAGGGCAGCCTGGCAGGCGGCCGCGTCGCGGGACTTCTTCATCCGCTGGATTCGCTCGATCTGCTGGCGGCGGACCTTTTCATTGTCGATGTCGAGAATATCGACCGTATCTTCCCTTTCGAGCGTGTATTTATTCACGCCGACGATGGTTTCCTCGCCAGAGTCGATCCGGGCCTGGCGGCGGGCGGCCGACTCCTCGATCTTCATTTTCGGCATGCCGCTTTCGATCGCCTTGGCCATGCCGCCGATGGCTTCCACCTCGTCGATCAGCTTTCCGGCGTGGACGACCAGGGCGTGCGTGAGTGCCTCCACGTAGTAGGAGCCGGCGAGCGGGTCCACCACGTCGGTAATCCGGGTTTCCTCCTGGATAATGAGCTGGGTGTTCCGGGCTATACGTGCGGAGTTGTCGGTGGGCAGCGCGAGCGCCTCGTCCAGTGCATTGGTGTGGAGTGATTGCGTTCCACCCAGAACGGCTGCCATGGCCTCGATCGTTGTCCGTATGACGTTATTGTACGGATCCCTGGCTGCCAGTGACCAGCCGGACGTCTGGCAGTGGGTCCGGAGCATGAGGGAACTGTCCTTCTGGGGGCTGAACTGCCTTTTCATCAGATTGGCCCACAGGTACCGCGCGGCCCGGAGCTTGGCGATCTCCATGAAGAAGTTCATGCCAATCCCGAAGAAGAACGAGAGGCGTCCGGCAAATTCGTCCACGTTGAGGCCCTTGGAGAGGGCCGAACGGACGTACTCGAGGCCATCGGCAATGGTAAAAGCGAGTTCCTGGACGGCAGTCGCCCCGGCTTCCTGCATGTGATAGCCGGAGATCGAGATGGAGTTGAACTTCGGCATGTTCCGGGCGGTGTACTCGATAATATCCGCGATGATCCGCATGGAAGGTGCGGGCGGATAGATATAGGTGTTCCGGACCATGAACTCCTTGAGGATGTCGTTCTGGATGGTACCGGAGAGCTTCTCCTGCGGAACGCCCTGTTCTTCGGCAGCGACGATATAGCTGGCAAGTACCGGCAGCACGGCCCCGTTCATGGTCATGGAGACCGACATCTTGTCCAGCGGGATGCCGTCAAAGAGGATTTTCATGTCCTCCACCGAATCGATGGCGACACCAGCCTTGCCCACGTCTCCTGAAACGCGCGGGTGGTCGGAATCATAGCCCCGGTGTGTGGCGAGATCGAATGCCACCGAAAGGCCCATCTGGCCGGCGGCGAGGTTCCGCCGGTAGAAGGCGTTGGATTCTTCGGCCGTTGAGAACCCCGCATACTGCCGGACCGTCCAGGGGCGGTAGGCATACATCGTCGCCCGGGGGCCGCGGGTAAACGGGAATGCCCCCGGTATCGAATTGAGGTCTTCCAGTTTCTCCAGATCTTCGGCCGTATAAAGCGGCTTGACGGCGATGCCTTCCGGCGTCTCCCGCGAGAGAGAGTCCAGGGGGACGTCCTTCAGTTCCTTCTGGGCCAGTTTCTTCCAGAGTTCGATGTTGGCAGGCTTGGTCATCGGCGGGCCTTCTCGTTCGCTGTAGTGGGCGGGGCATACGGCATGGAACCGCATGGAGCCCGCCTATCTGTGTTTAATCTGCGAAATTGACGTGCGAGTCAAGGGATGGATGGCAGGATACAAGACCTGCATGTATGGGTGGAGATGTGAGGGAAAACCGCTCAGTCGGGCAGGGTAATGACGACCCGGATGTTCGACAGCGCGGCCGGTGGTTCGATACTGATTGGTATGACGTCGGGTGCGGGAATCGAGAAGTCGCTTTCCGATAGACCGCTGGGAGGTGGCGGGCTGTCGTCACTGGCGACGGCATCACTGCTTTCGCTTCCGCCACCTGAGCCTTCTTCTTCCTGCTGGGCGGAATCTCCGCCACCTTCGGCGGAAGGAGTATCGGCGCTCCCTTCTCCGCTTCCTGAACTGTCATTTGAAGCCAGCACGGTGGTGGCAGGGCCATCATCCCCTCCAGTACCTGACTGACTTTCCTCCCCCCCGGAACTCTGTTCACTGTCGCCAGTATTGCTGGCAGTCGGTGGCGGGGAGTCTGAGGACTGCTCGGTATCAAAGCCTTCGCCGGCTTCCGATGCATCGCTTTCGGAGAGTGCGGTAATAGTAAAGCCGACTCTTCCGCTGCCGTTTGCCGTCTCATTGGAATCGACCGTCGTGAAATTGTCGCCATTCAGTCCAGAGACATACCCGGTTCCAGACAGCATGGTGACCTGGGTGTTGCCGGAATTCGGATCATATTCGACGACCTGGTCTGAACCACGAACTCCTGCGACCGCCGTCGGGGTCCGGACCTCGAACCGGTTCATCTGTGTGTTCAGGAACCGGGAGACGACCGACCGCACGCGCCCACGATAAAGATCAATGACCGATTCGCGCTGGCGGGCCGCAGGATTATAGATATGACGGCTGACGCGCAGCCGTGAGTTTTCCGCGAGGCTCACAACGGAATCGTCGGCAAGCAGAATACGCACACGGCCATCGGCACCCGTCATGATCTGGTCATTGACATGGATTTCCATCATGCGGGTGACCGGGCGGGGATTGAGTTCTCCCAGTCGCGTGACGGACACGTCCCCCTGTACTGAACTGATGCGTCCCGCCATGACGGCATGGGCTTCGCCAGCCCATAGAAGCACGGCAAGGAAAAACCCCGCGAGCGGCAATAATTGCCGCCAGTGTGACGGTTTCTTATGCGTGAACGTCATCAGGTTCCGATCTGCCCCGGGGCCGTAAGTTGCGGTTCATACTAGCGAATTGAGCCGGATAAGTCAGTGACAGGAATCACCTATCCGGGGTCAAAGCTGAACCCCAAAACCCAGTGATATCACATGCTTGGTGTATTCGAGATTGGAATTGCCGTTCTTTCCGTTGAGGGTCGAAAGGTTCTTTTCCCCGCCATAGGTGAGCGTCAGGGACCCGGTAGTATGGCCCGACTGGAACAGCCGCCACTCGGTTCCCGTGAACCAGGTCAGATTATTGTCTGCACGCTTCTTGCTGTAGTTGGCTGCACCGCCAGGGCCGGAATCGAAATGGTTCCGGTGGTCAAACACCATGCCTCCCACGAAATCGATCTGCTTGATGAGCCGGTAGATACCGGTCAGCCCCGCGCCATAGGCGACAAAGGTGTAGTCATCGGATTTCGCGTTCCGGTAACGAAACGCGCTAGTCAGGTCCACGCGAAACCCGCCGACACCAGGCGCACTTTCGTAACCCGGGCCCGCATTCAGGCCGGCGGTGAGGCTGTCGCGGATGGAGCCGTCGGAGGCGAACTTGGCGTAGTTAAGGGAGAGTCCTCCGTTCATGAGCCAGTTGGCTGTGAGCCGGTATATGCCCCGGTTGTTGAACCCGTAGGTCTGTGAAAAATATCCAAACTCACGGAACTGCTTGCTGGCGGGACCGTCAGGGTCGGATCCATATTTCCCGTAGAAGGCGAGGGCAGCATCAACCGATGACCGGACCAGCCATTCGCCAATCCCCTGGCCACCCCTGAACTGTCCGTACACCCCGCCACCCATGGCCAGAGTCTGGAACGTATCCAGCCGGAACATCAGTCCGTTGTAGACATTCCCTGTAAGACCAAAGCTCCTGTTCTCAGCGTCATGAAACCGGAACGAGCCACCCAGCTCTGTCACAAAACGGAAATCGTCAGTGTCGGAAGGACTGGCCGGATTGATCGGGATTTTCTCGCCGTCCGGGTAGAGGGCGACGTTAGTGTCATATTCACCGCGGATCCGGGCTCTTAAAGACCATGCCTTTGGTGGCGGTTCTTCGGTTTTGGGTGCCCCGGCCTTTGGACGCTGCTCGAATGTGATGGCCTGGAGGTAATCCTTCGCGGCCCGCCCGTACCGGGGACGCTGCGTCTGTTCAGCAATGGGTGTAAACACGAGCTTGGCTTCATCGTATTTCTTCTGACCGAACAGGGCCTGCCCGAGATAGAACCTGTTTGGAATGGTGTCACCGGTCGGAAGCGCGATCGCCTGCCGTATTTTCTGTTCGGCGGGCACAAACTGTTCCCGGTTGATCAGGAGAATTGTTTTTTCCACCAGTAACGGAACGTAAGCCGGGAATGTTGAAAGCCCCACGTCGGCGGCCCGTTCGGCAGCGATCATGTCCTGTTTCTTTTCACGATAGACGCGGGCGAGGGCAGCGTGAGCCTCCCTGATTGCTGGTGCCTTGGAATAAAACTGGATTGCCGAGTCTATGTTGTCTTTGGATTCCCAGGCCCTCCCGATCAGGTAGAGGGCTTCTTCGTCATTGGGAAACTTGGCAATGACAGCGTTCAGGTTGCGAAGGGCCTGATCAGCCTGGCCGGTATCGATCTGCACCTTGGCCTTTTCCCGGATGGCCTGCCGGGTGAGCTGAATCCGGACCCGTTGTGGTGTCGGAGCTGGTTCCTGTGCGATGGCAGAAACAGCGGCATGAGCCCATAAGGCCATGCTTGTCAGTGCAACCAGCCACCTTCGTCGGAACTGCACGTTCCGGCTCCCCCTATTCAACGTCCCGGTCGGCTAGAACAATAAAAGCGACCGCTCTCAAAGGACAAGGATCGCATACTCACCGATGCGGCTTTAAGGATACACTGACTGACTGGAGCAGGGCTACTGTACTGGGCCAGGAAACGGCACTTCCATAACTTGTGTCCCGGAACGAATAGGGGTTCGTTTGACCACTGGAAAGCCAGCTTTATAGTTCCCGCGTGTCCAATACCTGCTTCCGCCTGGCCGTCCCGTTTCTGGCGATACCCTTGGCTGTTGTGATCCTGTCGTGCAGTCGTGCAGTGGCGCAGGAAGTCGAGCTTTTTGAGCCTCCCGATACATCCGTTCCGTGGATCGAGCTTCGGGGGGAGCGGGTCTGGGTTTATGTGCCTGAGCGCGATGAGGCCCAGGGCCGTGAAGTGCTGGCCCGTGCGGAACGCTCGGCCCGCCTTGTGGCCGAACGTTTCAACTGGATTCCTTCGGCACCGGTCCGGCTTGTAGTCAACGATATTAGCGACGATCCCAATGGGTTTGCCGTTCCGTTTCCCTATCCTCAGGTGCAGATATTCCTGTCCGCTCCCCGGGAAGGGGAGTATCTGTCTGGATATGACGACTGGATCGACCTGCTTGTCCGGCACGAACTGACCCATATTCACCATCTCGACCGGACGGAAGGTTGGGCAAGCATCCCCCGGTTCCTTTTTGGCAATGCCCCGGGACTCGGTTCTCCCGGGGCTTCCGTACCGGTGTTCGTCATTGAAGGACTGGCTGTATGGCAGGAATCAAAACCTGACAACGCCAATGCGGGCCGGATAGGTCGGGTGGTGGACCCGCTGGCGCGTGGCCTGATACGGGCGGCCGCACTGAGAAATGCCCTACCCCAGCCGGATGAGGTTTCCGTACTGGGCGTGCCATATCCCGGCGGACTGGGGCCCTATCTCTATGGCGCGGCATTCATTGATTACCTTGACAGGACCTGCCCTGAGGGGGCCGTGGAAGAGATGGTCGTCCGTCATTCCCGTAAACTGGTGCCGTTTCTCATTGAGCAGTCCATTTCGCAGGTCTGCGGGCGGGGATTCCGGGAACTATGGGATGCGTGGCATCGTGAACTTCGTGCCGAGGCGGCCAGTGCTGCTGCGAGCAAGCGTCCGCCGTCTACGCCTCTGCCAATAATGAATCTGGAAGGTCATCTGACAGGTCTTCGCTGGCTCCGGCAGGGGATCATGGTGCGCGGGCTGGATCCTGACCGGGGATTGCGTACCTGGTATCTGGATCCGGATACGGGCAGTGAAATCGATTCGGACAGCATGGAGATGCGGTATCCAGGCCGGTTCCGGAGCGTTGTGCAACCGCCTGAAGCGGGCGGCGCCTGGCTGATCGAGCGGGTGGTGCATCCACGTCCCGGCGTTCACCTGAGTTCCCTGTTCCGGTGGACGGGGGAGAAACTGGAGCCATTTGAAGGCGGCCTGCGAGGATTCGAAGCGGCCGTTCATCCCGGCGGAAACCGGTGGGCGTTCGTTCGGAACCGTCCGCCAGTCACGGAACTTCTGGTCGGTGATGGCACCAGTGAGCCGGTGGTCGTTCGCGCTGCCGAGTCCGGAGTAGTCTGGTCCTCACCATCGTTTTCACCAGATGGCAAACATCTCATAGCCGCCCGCCGGCGAGCAGGCGTGGTTCAGCTGGTTCTGATGGAGGCGACAGCCTTCGAGGAACAGGCAGTTCTCGGTTTTACCGGTGCCCGCAATATCCAGCCGGTATTCCTGCCTAACGGCTGGATCGTTTTTTCCAGTGACGTGAGCGGGGTATTCAACGTCTATGTGGTTGATCCGCAATCCGGAGAAACCGGCCAGCTGACAGATGCCGTGGGTGGTGCACTCGACCCAGCGGTTTCTCCAGACGGTAGCCGGGTCGCTTACCGGGAGTATCTGGGCCGTGGCGAGGGGGTTTCGGTAGTCAGGGTGGAGGATGCGATGCCGGTTCCCGGTCATCATTACCGGACCGGGGCGCCGTTACCCCTGCCTCCTGTTGTCCCCGTGGCGAACGTCGAACCCCGGCCTTACTCGCCGTGGCCGATGTTCCTGCCCCGTTTCTGGCTTCCGCTCTGGGCGCAGACCCCAAATGACTTTCTGGTGGGCGGGTTTACCGGCGGACAGGATATCCTTCGCCGGGGGTTTTGGTCCGGAACCGTATACTGGGGGCTGAACAGTGAAGCTCCACGGGCCTTTTTCACGGCGGGTGGGCACCGGTTGCCGGTCCCTGGACGCCCCCTGCCATACGTGCAGTTTTCCCGCGATCTTGTTTCTTTTGGGCGGGCGCGGGTTCCACGCATCGGCAGCGGAGGCAGCACGATTGAAGAGGAGCGCGATCTCTGGAACGACCGGGTTCGGGTTAGTGGCGGGTTTACCACAAGTGCGGCACTATCTGTGGCACAAGTGCCTTTTCTGGAGGATGCCCGTCAGGGGCTCTCTGTCTCGGCGACGGCTTTCTATGAACGCCGCCGTGATTTCGATGGTGCACTGACGGCCTTGGCAGCCTCGCGTCCGGGTGTGAACCCGGAACTGTTCCGTGCGCTTGATCTCGTCGGGACGCGGATCGTTGCCGACTATTCGTCCCTCCAGTATTCGCCACAAAGCCCCGGGCCGCGCAAGGGAATCAATCTGAGCGCGGCGGCTGAAGGCGTGCTGAAGGAGGCCGGTTCCGACCGGACTGGTGCGAATGTATCGGTTGATGGCCGGGTATATCTGCCAGTGCCGTTCGTTTCCCGGCAGTCGATTGCCCTTCGAAGCGCGGCAGGCACGAGTTTCAAGCCCAGAATCATGGTCCGGCCATTCGTACTGGGCGGACCGATAGGGGAGGGGCCCGCTGTGCTGACGAGCGGCCGGATACCGCTCCTTCGCGGATATCCTGATGCCAGCTTTGCCGGGGATCGTTTCCTGGCATTCAACGCTGAATACCGCTGGACACTCTGGCGGGTACACCGGGGAATCCGTACCTTGCCATTACATCTGGACAGTATCCGCCTGATCGGGTTCTTTGATGCCGGACAGGCATGGGATCGCGGGCAGTTCGACACCTCCCGGTTTTCCAAGGGGACGGGTGGTGAAGTCTGGATGGACGGCCGGGTGTTGTACTATCTGCCCATGCGTGTCAGGCTCTCGATTGCCAAAGGCCTCGATTCTGGCGGGGAAACGGCATTCCGGGTAATTATCGGCTCGACATTTTAGGGTCCGGGAACCCCATATTGAACTTGCCACAGGTTGTGGCCTAATAACCGCGCCTGCCCTATTTAAGAGGCGGGGATTTTCCAAGGAGACCAGTTTACCGTGGCCAATCAGCAGACCCAGCCATCCGGCACCGTACAGGTTCGCACAACGATCACCCCTGATAGTCTGGGGGACAAAATGCTTCTGTGGCTTGAACAGAATGTCATTCTCACGGCAGCCGTGCTCGGTGGCATCATCATCGTGGTACTTGGATGGATTTTCTACGACCGGATGGCGGACTCCGCCGCCCGTAACTCGTTTGAGCAGGTGGACCGGGCTATTGCGGTCTACCGGCGGCCGATCGGCGTGGAAACCGGCTTTGCTTCGCTGGAGGAACTTCAGGCGGCGGCCAAGGGTGGAACCAATGCCAAGCGCTATGAAAACCGTGAAGCGCGGGCGCGGGCAGTACAGGAACAGCTCGGTGCCGATGCCGTGGCCAATGTGAAGCCACGGGGCCCGGAACTCATGGGTGCCTTCTACTCTGCGGTAACGAAGCTGGAGGTGAACCAGCCCGACGAGGCAGCAGCCGCTTTTGCGAAGATTGAGCAGGCGAGGCCTGCGTGGGAGCCGGTCGGCGCGCTGGCCGGATACACCCGTGCCGCCGCATTGTCGGAGGCCGGGAAATACGCCGAGGCAGGGGCGGCATTCCGGGCTGTGGCCAAGAGTGGCGGAGATGCGGTGCTCAAGTCGCAGGCCCTGTATCAGGCTGCCCTTAATTTCAGGGCTGCGGGCATGGCCTCGGATGCACGTTCAATTCTGGAAGAACTTCGCAATACCGAGCCGCAATATGCGGAAGAGCATGGCGTCGGTTTTCTTCTGGACGAGTTGAACTCCAGTCAGTCAGCGGCCGGTAACCGGTAACAGAGCGGACCTTGTGCGCGCAATTCTGGTTTTCGTTGCTGTAATTGCTGCGGGTGGCTGCGCCTTTGTTGATGGCCTGAGCGGGATCGAAGTCGAGCGGGCGTACCGGTCTCGGTACAGTATTGACATTCTCTGGACCGCACAACTGCCGGTCGAACAGGGCCTGAAGGTCAGGGAAATGTGGCTTGGAGTCGTTCCGTCCGACCTTCAGTACCACTGGTTCCCGGCTGGAGAAGCGTCAGAACCACTTTTTGCCGGTGAGGATCTTCTGGTTGGGACATCCAGTGGTGTGTTCCGCGCATATGAAGCAGAGACGGGGAAGCGGAGATGGTCGGTGGATCCTGGCATTGGTCCGCTGGCGGGCCGGGCTGGCGTAGCCGGCGAGACGGTCGTGACAGGTTCACTGGCCGGCTGGGTCGCGGGGCTCGATCGCAAGTCGGGTGAAACCCGGTGGAAATTCCAGGTCAATGCTCCGGTGAACGGCAGGATCGTCGTTCATGAAAATCGTGCATTCGTGCCGGTGGTTGATGGCTCCCTGTATGCCGTCGATATTGAGCAGGGAGATGTTCTCTGGACGCTTCCCGGCGAGGCGTTGCTTGACGGACGTCCCACCGTTCGTGGGGCGGCGGGAGTGACACTTACCGGCTTCGACCAGCTCGTTTATGGCCGCTGGGATGCGCGGGTAGTTGCCGTGCAGGCATCTACCGGAAAAGTCCTCTGGTCACGGGAACTGGCAAAACGCGGAATTGCCGGACGAGGCATAGATCTTTATGACACCGACTTCCATATGGGGAACTATCTGGGATCCAGTTACTTCACGACCGCCTCCCGGTTGATCGGCCGGATTCGCGATGACGACGGGATCGTGCTCTGGCAGAAGGATTTCAAGGCGACCAGCGGCGCGGCGGTTGATCCGGCTGCCGGCATTGTCGCCGCGGGAAACCAGAACGGTGAGTTGAAGGCATGGAGTCTTGATGGGACAGAAAGATGGCTCGCCGAGCCTTTCCGGTTCCGGCCATGCGGTAAATGGGACTACTTCAAGATGTTTTTCATCTGGAGTCTGGACTGCAACCAGCGTCCCGATGGTATTTTCGGACAGCCGGTTGTGATTGAAGGACTCATCGCCGTTCCCCGCAGCAACGGCGATATCCGGTTCTATGACCCTGAAACAGGGCAGCTTGTCTCGACGCGCGAAGCGCGTGGGGCCCTGTGGGGGTACCTTGGCTCCGATCTGGAGCGGGGGTTGCTGGCGGTGGTGGACAACAAGGGCACGCTATACGTTATTCGTGTCAGCCGGGCGGGACGATAGGCTTCAGGTTTCGGACTTTCCCGTCAAGGGATCAAGCCCCGCATCCATCCGTTCACGCTTGACCCGTGCGAATGCCATTGCATCGAGACGCCGGACCCTGCTGGCGATAGGCGGATGGGTTGACATGAGGGCGGCCCAGCGCGACTCCTTTTCATTCAGTTTTGATCCACGGGGATCGTCAATAAACATCGGCGCGGTGGCCGGATGCGACAGCCGGGTGGGTTCAACTGAGGCATGGATTTTCTGCAAAGCGCTGGAAAGGGCCTGCGGATTGCGTGTCAGTTCGGCAGAAGTGGCATCTGCCAGGTACTCGCGTTCCCGGGAGACTGCCATGGCAGCGATCCGCGCAAAGAATCTCCCCACAAACCAGATGGTGATGGTGGCCACCGCCACCCAGATGGCCGCCTTGCCTCCCCGTCCGCCCGAAACCGCCACCCGGTGGCGGGCTCCACGTACCATGAGTTCGGTCAGGAGAAGAATGACTCCCAGCATGCAGGTAACGAACAGAAGCAGCAGGGTGTCACGGTTCCGTATATGGCCCATTTCGTGGGCGACCACGGCCTGCAGTTCGTCACGGCTCAGCTGGTCTAGAAGCCCCTCGGTCACGGCGATAGCGGACCGTGCGGGATCACGTCCGGTTGCAAATGCATTGAGATCGGTATCCGGCAAGATCCATAGGGTAGGCAGGGGGAGGCCGGCGGCAATGGACATTTCCTCGGCGACGTTGATGAACTGCTTTTCCTTGAGTTCTGCGGGGTTTGCTGGCCGTGCACTGGAAACATACAGGACGGCCCGGTCCCCCCAGTAGTAACTGAAGCTGGCAGTGCCCACGGCAAAAAGGAGGGCGGCCATCGCCGTCCCTGCAGGCGTCAGGATGAACGGCAGGCTGGAGGGCTGGCATGAAGCCCCCTGTCCTTCACCGAGTTGACGTGCCAGTTCCGGCGGCATGTGATCGAGCGAACTGAAACCGCCAGTGCCACCACATCCCGAACCAAAGCCACCAAAGAAAGCTAAGAAATCACCCAGTATCCAGGCATTCAAGACCCAGGCTGTGGCCACAAGCAGCCCGGTCAGAATGATGACCAGCCAGATCGTACGCTTGCGGTTCAGTGTCTGGGCTGCGTGAAAGTTCACCTGAGCGCAACCCTGGGCGCGGCGCGGTCGGCCGCGTCTTCAATCGCCCAGAGTGGAAAACCTGTCATGCCGGCTATTGAGGCCACAATATTGGCCGGTATCTGCTCTATCCGGGCGTTAAAGCTGGTGGCGACGTCGTTATAGTGCTGGCGTGCGAAGCCGATCCGGTTTTCGGTGCTGGTGAGCTCTTCCTGAAGGGCGGCGATATTCTGGGTTGCCTTGATGTCGGGATAGTTTTCCATGAGCGCGAACAATCGTCCAAGCGCTGTCGAGAGGGCACCTTCGGCCTGTATCCGTTCGGGAGTGTCACCGTCTTTCTGGAGAGCGACCGCCTGATTCCGGAGCCGGACCACATTCTCCAGCGTCTCCCGTTCATGGCTCATGGCGCCTTTGACGCTTTCCACGAGATTGGGAACGAGATCTGCCCGGCGCTTCAGCTGGACGTCGATCTGGGCCCATCCGTTACGTGCCTGTGCCCGGAGGGCAACCAGCGAATTGAAAATGACGATTCCAATGATGAGTGGAAAGGCAATAATCAGGACGGTGACCATGAGTCCCATAGGAGTACTCCAGTTCCGGAAATATATGGCCAGATGGCGCGGCTATTATTATCCGCCGGAGGCTTCCTGTCGATATCAAACGCAAAATCGGGGCGTAACTTGTTGCCAGCCCGGCCGGGTGTGGTAGCTTCCTGTCTCAAGGTTTCCGTGCCAGAAGGGATTATGCATGAACGCAGTATTTGAGACATCGATGGGCGATTTCACCATCAGGCTTTTTGACGACAAGGCGCCCAATACCGTTGCGAATTTCGTTGGCTTGGCCACGGGCAGCAAGGAGTGGACCGATCCCAAGGGCCAGGTCCAGAAGAACAAGCCCTTTTATGATGGCCTCGTCTTTCATCGCGTGATTGACGGGTTCATGCTCCAGGGCGGTTGCCCGGAAGGCAGCGGACGGGGCGGTCCGGGCTACCGGTTTGCGGACGAGTTCCACCCGTCGCTCAAGCACTCCAAACCGGGAATGTTGTCCATGGCGAACGCGGGGCCGAATACAAATGGATCCCAGTTCTTCATTACGGTTGCACCGACCGCCTGGCTGGATGGCAAGCATGCGATATTCGGCGAGGTGACGGATGGCCTGGATGTCGTGATGAAGATATCCAAGACGCCAACTGGTCCCGGTGACCGGCCGGTCACACCGGTGACGATCAGCAAGGTCAAGATAGAGAAGTAAAACCGGCGCAAGCGTCGCGGGAAAGACCTAGCCTTTTTTCTGGCTGAGCCGGACGATCAGGAAGCGTACCTCTGGCAGGCTCCAGGCATCCACATAGGGCCCGTCGTTTTTTGAGATTTTTGCCCGGCGATCAATGGCACCGGCTTCCACAAGATCCCGGACTGTAGGGATCCGGACCGGTCCCAGCATCAGGCCATCGGGGTTCTGGATCTTGTAGCGATTACTGGGGTTGGTCAGCTCCGCCTTGAGCCGGGCGCGGCCCGAGGTCGGTACTTTGGCGGCCTGCCGGACCGGTCCAGTCTCAGCGGCTTCCAGTTCCAGCACTTCGACTTCCTCAAACACTTCGTCAGGCGGGAGCTCCATCTCGTCACCTATGGCGACGACATCCTCGTCATCTGCGGAGACGATCTCGGCCAGGGGCACGTCATCAAGGGTTTCGAGCACTCCTTCGTCGTCTTCCAGCTTCTGGCGCTGCCGGCTCAGGCTGAGTACGACGTCCTTTACTTCGTGAAAACTCAGGGTGAAATCGCTGTCGTCATCGTCATCATCCTCGTCGTCAAGCATTTCCAGATCATGCTGGGTTTGCTCAGAGACAACGGGTGGGACCGAAACCGCGGGTGCAGCAGCTGCCGAAGGACGGGGTCCGGCCGGAGCCACCGGCTTATCGGCAGCCGCGGCACCGCCTTTTGCGGGAACGGGACCGAACTTGGAGAGGTATTGCCGGAATTCGTCGTCTTCGTAAATGGGAACCTGTGGCCCTCCGTCGACAGAAAACGTATGCCCTACGGAGACCTTGCGATCGCGAATCAGCTCGACCACCACCCGGCGGCTGACCGGACCGATCATGAGACCATCCGGACTCCGCGTGATGTAGGTCTGCTTACTGGAAATTACTGTCGGCACTATCCAGGACCGCCCCCGGCCGCTGACAATGGAATCTGCTCCGGTTTCCGGAGCAATCATTCCAGAGTGCGCCAGAGCCAATGGTACTCACCCTGCGCATGCCAGCATTGTGAAATATTACACGCATCCGAATGCCGGTGTAAAACCGGCCGGTAATATATCTGTACCGCTCGCAGGAAAGCGGAGCCGGGCACCGCTGTGAAAGCGGTGCCATAGTTGAGAGGTAAATGGGGCGTGGACTATTCGCCGCTGGGACTTCCACCTGATGGACGCGGGCCCCGGCCACGTCCGCGCCGGCGGCGGTTGCCCCGATTGCGGCCAGGTCCCTGCGGACCCGGTCCCCGGTCGCTACCGCCCGCCCGGCGAGCGGGAACCACGACAACCCGTTTCAGGTCACCGTCCCCAAGGCTCTCCGTCCGGACTTCAGGTTCGTCCTGAAGCGTCACATGGATGATCCGGCGCTCATGGGCCGGCATGGGCTCAACGGACTGGAGCCGGCCTGACTGGCGGGCCTTCTGGGCGAGCCGGATGGCCAGTCTGAACAAGGCCTGTTCGCGGCGTTCACGGTACCCTTCGGTATCCACGATGATGTAGGTGTCTGCCGGCAGCTCGACGCCGCGTGAGGATATCTTGTTCACGAGATACTGGATGGCGTCGAGGGTCTGGCCGTGCCGGCCGATAAGGAGTGCGCCGTTTTCGCTGATCAGCTCAAGGACATTGCCCGGCCGGATTTCAATGGTTGTTTCCGGAGCGAGATAACGGGCGAGCCGCTCGGCCACCTGCTTCGCCTTTTCAAGGGCTTCGGCAGGAAGAGGAGTGACCTCCGGACGCACGTATTTCCGCTCCGGCTGCTGGGGCCGCTCTTCGTCGCGCTCATCACGGGGAGGACGGTCGTTGCGGATATTCTGTGCATCACGGCGGGGAGGGCGCTCATTGCCCCAGTCATTTCCGCGCTCGTTGCCCCGTTCCCGGCCGCGTCCGCGTCCACGGTCCTGACGCCGTGTATTCCCGTCCGGTTGCGGTGAAAAATCCTTTGGTTCGCTTGGCGTGGGGGCGCCGCTGGCACGTTCTTCCTGCGAGGCATCGTCATCCAGCGGTTCGATCCGGCGGGCGCGGATCACTACGTCGCGGGCGCCGAGTCCCATGACGCCCCGGGATCCTTCACGTACAAGTTCGTAGTCAATTCCATTCAGCGTACAGTTCCAGAGATTCCCGATACGTTCGAGAATTTCATTCAGATTCTTGCCCCGGAATTCCTGGTATTCGTTGCTCATTTTCTTTGTTCCTTTGCTCCCTGACGGCTGCTTGCCGTCCCTTTCCTTTGAGTTCTGTATTCGCTGATGTCTCGTACGGTCAGCGGCGCGGTTTCTTGCGGTTTCGTGGGCCTGCCGGTTCTCCGGAGACCTCTTTGGCTGTCGTCGGCACCACCTGGGCTGATGGATCCTGCTCCCGTGCGGCAGAGAGCCGCTTGTTCCTGGCGTTAAAATAAAGCTGCTGACCAATCGAGAACACGTTGGATGCGCTCCAGTAGAGCACCAGTCCGGCAGCAATATTCATAAACAGGAAAAACATCACGATGGGCATGATCATCATGACTTTCTGCTGGATTGGGTCCATTTGAGAAGGCGTCAGTTTCATGGAGATCGCCATGGTCGCGCAGGTAATCAGCGGCAGAACATAGTATGGGTCGTGAATCGCCAGATCCTGGATCCAGGTGCCCAGGAATGCGGCGTGCCGGAGTTCCAGTGAGGTATCCAGACTGACATACAACCCCAGGAATATCGGTATCTGCGGAAGAATCGGAAGACAGCCGGATAGCGGATTGACCTTATGCTCCCGGAACAGGTCCATGGTGGCCTGGTTCAATGCCACCTTGTCGTCTTTGTACTTCTCCTTGAGTGCATCCATTTTCGGCTTGAGTGTCGCCATTGCCTGCATCGAGTGAAACTGCTTGATGGCGAGCGGGAACAATGCAACGCGGACGATGACTGTGAGCATCAGGATGGCCAGTCCCCAGTCACCTGCGACGCCATGAAATATCCGGAGAAGCAGAAGCAGGAATTTCGCTATGGGCTTGATCAGAGTCTGGCCAAATCCGTAGTTGATGGCTGCTTCCAGCTTTTGATCTACAGCAAGCAGGGCCGCGTCGGTTTTAGGTCCGAGATAGTACCGGACCGCCGAGACCTCGGCCGTAGCGGCATCGGTTCCAGCCAGCAATTCCGGACCTTCCACAGCGGTCTCCCACTGGCTAGGGGATGTGCGTGATGCGATCAGCGCCGAATGCTTGGGATTTTCCGGCAGAATTGCCGTCAGGAAGTAGTGATCCTCGAAACCGGCGAAGCGGGGATCATCGGTGATTTTTATGCTCTTGTCGGCGAGGGCGCCAAACTCATGGCGATCAGTGCCGGATGCACCGACGATTGCATGGGTTCCCATGCGTGCCGTCGATGTTTTGGGTGCCTTGGAATGATCGAGTGCGAGGACGTAAACGGGCTGGAACTTTCTGGCGGTAGTGACGGCAGGTGCAATAACCCGGTACTCTGCTCTGACGCTGTAAGTCGTCGGGCTGAAAAAGATATCCTTATGGACTTCTACGCCAGCTGAATCCCGGTAACGAAGTGGCAGGCGGACTTCTTCGGTCTTTCCGGCCAGCATGATTTCGGAAGGGCCATCGTACACGTAAGGTAAATGGTCACCCTGTTCAGCCGCCTTGAGCCCTCGGATGCGGGCAAACAGGGGAGGGTGAACAACCGACTGGTCGATAATATCCTTGAGTCCTGAGCGGTCATTCGACTGATACGACTTGAGTTCAAACCGCCGGAGAATCCCGCCTTGGGTGGTAACAACGGCCGTATAGAGTTGTGTATCAACAAGTATTTCGCGCTCCAGAGCTGTGACCGGCTGAAGCGACTCCGGGGAACTTGAACTATCATCGGGTGCCCCGGCAGCAGGCACCGGTTGAGCATCGGTAATTTGGGTGGTCGGGGCAGTCTTGTCGTCCTTGACGGGACTCTGTGCCGGCTTTCTCGGTGGTACCACCAAGGCATACCAGCCAATAATAACAGCCATCGACAGGATGATGAACAGGCGGTGGCGGGTTTCGTCTTTCACTTATGAGTTCCTTGTGAAGAGCGTGAGCCGGTCGGGAACGGGATCGACACCGCCCGGATGAAACGGATGGCAGCAGGCCAGCCGCCGGACCGTCAGGACCGTTCCGAATACTGCTCCGTGGCGTTTGAACGCTCCAAGTGAATAGTCAGAGCATGACGGATAGAAGCGGCAGCGGTTTCCCAGCAGCGGCCTGATCGTCCATTGGTAAGCCTGGACGATCAGGATGAGCGGTAGCGCCAGCAGCTTTCCGGCTATTTGCACCGCGCCCATAACCGGTCGAAATCTCTTGTGAGCGATGCCCTCGGCATGTCCCTGCGGACTACCAGAACCAGCCGCCAGGGCTGGCTGAACAGGTCGGGATGTGTTCTGAAGTGCTCTCGTATCCATCGTTTGAGGCGGTTTCTGACTGCCGCGTTACCGGTCCGGCGGTCAACGGCGATTCCCAGTTGTGGCCGCTGGCCTGGTTCGTAACGGGCTTCCAGTGAACCTATCCGCTGCCGTTTGCCTGCTTTCCAGATGGCCTCGAACTCGCCTGAGCGTGATATCCGGGCCGCTTTGGGAAACCGGTGCGAAATCATGGCGGATGGGCGATCACGAAAACCGGGACTTCACCGGAACTGTGTATCCCTGAACCCCTTGCTTCCCGCTTTTATACCTGCCGGCACTATTTCAGATGGCAGGATTTGATTGAGGCCAGATGTGGGTTCCCCGTCAGGGAAGGGGCTTCCACCTATTTGCTGGCAATACGCACGGCGAGCCGCTTGCGGCCCTTGGTCCGGCGATTTTTCAGGATCTTGCGGCCGCTAGCTGTCGCTGCACGGGCCCGGTAACCGTGGTTGCGGGCACGACGGCGATTATGAGGCTGATACGTACGTTTCATGACTGTTTGTGGCTGCCTCTCCCCGTCTTCCAGACGGGAGTTGTTTTTCAGTTCCAGTGGGGGGAGCCGTAAGGCCTGAAGTCACCGCCTGTTGAAGCGTACTCCGGTCCACCGGAGCCGCATAAAGACCGGTTTTTGCATGGAATGTCAAATACGGGTCTTCCGGATCTGGCAAAGTGATATGGATTGGCCCGGTTGCCCCTTAGAGAATATTTCAAGTGGTTCGGATCACTGGGGTTTTCAGGTTTTCCGGTTGATGGAGGGCCCGGCACATGCTTAACTTGGGGAATATAGCCAGTTCAGGACGCCGCCGGTCTTTTTAGGGGATGCGGAGGCGAGGGCACCCAGCTCCCGCAGGGCTGGACCCGGCAACTGAAGAAAGACCGCCGATGCGGCGTGAATTGAGGACGGTAAAACCATGCGCGTAATGCTGTTGTACCCGGATATCGATACCCTTACGCCAATATACTATCAGCTTGGTGTGGGCTCCCTGGCTGCCACGCTGAAGGCTGCCGGTCATGAGCCCCGTTTCGAGCGGGTACCTCAGCTAAACCGCCAGAAGCTCATGGCGGCAATCAAGGAGTTTGATCCTCAACTGATCGGTTTCTCGTCGGTGTACGTCCAGTGGCGATACGTCCGGCAGATGGCTGCCTGGATCAAGGAAGAGCATCCGGTGCCTACGGTGGCCGGTGGAGTTCACCCGACACTGTCACCGGATGAATGCATTGCCGAACCCAACATGGATTTCATTTGTCGTGGCGAGGGCGAGCATGCGTTGCTCGATCTTGTGGAGGCTGTTTCCCAGGGCAAGCCGACTGACCGCATACCCAATATCTGGACCCGTGCTTCCGATGGCCGTGTGATTGTCAACGAGATGCGCGAGCTGGTGGACCCCCTCGACAGCCTGCCGCCGCCGTACCGCGAGTGCCTCGATTATGCGAAGGCGCTCCGGCTTCAGTATGGAAACGTGCAGATCATGACTTCCCGTGGCTGCCCGTACCGCTGCACCTACTGTTCAAACGAAGCCCAGATGCGGCTTTATTCCGGTAATGGCCGTTTCATTCGCCAGAGGTCGGTGGAAAGCGTCATTGACGAGATACAGGGTATTGTTGACCGCTATCCGGAAGAGGCCCGTTACATAACGTTCTCGGACGATATCATCACCGAGAACAAGAAGTGGCTGTATGCGTTTCTCGACGAGTACAAAAAGAGATTTGACCTGCCATTCAACATGCAGGTGCAGATGCAGACCTTCGGCCGCGAAACAGCCCGACGGCTGGCAGAGGCAGGTTGTTACCAGGCAATTATCGCCATCGAATCGGGCGATGACTACATCCGGCGCGAGGTCATGAACCGGAACCTGACCGATGAGCAGATCATCAATACGTTCCGGTTCTGCGACGAAGTCGGAATCGAAACCTGCAGTTACAACATTGTCGGTGTGCCCGGGGAAACCGAACAGTCAATTCAGAAGTCCATGGATATCCTTCGGCAGGCTAACCCCGATCACACGCTGGTTTTCAAATTCACCCCGTTCCCCGGGACCAAGCTTCATGAAGTGTGTGTGTCGGAGGGCTACCTCAAGGAATACGAACACGACAATTATTTCTCCCATGTCGGGTTCATGGACCTGCCGACAATTTCCAAGCAGAAGCTCACAGAGCTCTATTACGAATTTTACCGGCTGGGAAACCAGCTCAGCGCGATGAAACGCAGGCAGAAAATGGGTTCGTATTACGACTTCTTTGAGGAACTCCCCCGTGCCCAGCTGCGTACCTCAGATCCGCGTTATATCAACGTTGAACTGGTCCGCGTGGATACCGACGAACGGCCATCGCTCCTTTGCCATCCGGACAGCGAGATTCGCTACCGGGTCACACTGAAGCCCAATTCGGTACTGCGATTCGGGGTGACGATGGCGCCGACCGTCTGGTCACCTGACAAGGGCGGCCCGGTGAAGTTTCGGGTGGAGGCCCGGTCGATGTTCCGCAAGCGGACCCTGTTCGAAAAGCAGATTGATCCCAAGAACAACAAGGACGACCGATGCTGGCATGATGCTGAAATAGATCTTTCGTCCCTGGCCGGGAAAACAGTCGATCTGGCCTTCATCACGAAGGCCCCCGGATCGCCTGAGTATTGCTCGTCGTATTGGGGCGAACCGATTATCGTGTCACGTGCGGCAAACTGACGCCGGAGAGGCTTCGTGCGGGTCCATTTTATCTACACAAACGTTGGGACCTGCAACGACCCGCATTATCACAACGGGGTCGGGCAGCTCTCGGCACTTGCCAGGCGACTGGGATGGGAAACCGGCCTCTCGAACTATCATTTGATGCCGGCCAGGGACGAGTTTATCCAGTCCCTGGCCGCATCCGGTGCTGACCTGTTCGCCTTCAGTTCCACTTCGATTCAGTGGCCGTTGATCCGGCAAATGGCCTGCTGGGCACGTGAGGCCGGACTTGGCCCCCGGATCGTGGGCGGTATCCATACAACTTTTCTGCCGCAGCAAGGCTTTGCCGAGGGCGAGGCGGCCGACCCCCTCTGGGGCGCGGTGTTCGTGGGCGAGGCGGATGTCTCATTTCCACAGTATCTGACGGCGCTCGCTTCAGGCGACCAACGGCCCGAAATCCCAGGCGTATGGCTTCCTGACGAGCACACGGGAGTGGCAATTGACGGCGGCCATGGTCAGGCGGTCGAAAAACTCGATGATCTTCCGTGGGCAGACCGGAGCATTTTTGACATGAAGGACATCCTGCGCCGCAACGGCGGGATGTTCCAGATGAAAGTGCAACGCGGCTGTCCGTACCACTGCACTTATTGCTCGAACGCAGCATTGCTCGACATGTATGGCGGCAAGAAGCTGCTTCGGGTGCGTTCTCCGGAATCGATATGCCTTGAAGTGAACGCGATGCGCCAGCAGCACGATATCCGGTCCATACTGTTCGATGACGAGATGTTCACGATGTTCAAGCCGTGGACAGCTGCATTCTGTAATACCTGGGCCAGGGAATGTGGCATCCCGTTCATGATCAGCGCCCATTTCAAGGGCATCAATGAGGAGATACTGGATCTGCTCCAGAAGGCCGGGTGCGTCGGCATCGAATTCGGCATGGAGAGTGGGGATCCGCAGTTCCGGAAAGAGGTTCTCCGGAAATATTTTACCAACGAGGAGGCACTTGAAGTTATTCGCGGGTGCAAGCGCCGGGGTATCCGGGTCAAGCTGAACAACATGTACGCCGTACCTGGCGAAACCGAGGCCAGTATTGACAAGACGCTGGACTTCCTTCGCGAAGCGATGCCGGACGTCCTTCAGGCGACGATCTACAACCCGATGCCGGGGACGGCGCTGTTCCAGAAATACGAAGAGAGCAACTTCGCCAAGCCGCTTCACTGGATCGATATCAAGCGTATCGGTTCCTACAACGGGGTTACGATCGCCCCGGAGCGGATTGCAGCCAAACAGCTTGAGTTTTACGAAGTGCTACTCAATTCGGCCGTTGCTGCCGCCCGTGAAGGCAGCCTGCGGGACATGACAGACGAGTTTGGCGGCCCCAGCCGTAATGGAAGCGTCCGGGTCCAGGCTCCTGATGGCCATACGGGGCTCGGTATCGTGACGCTGGCGGCCGGTGCGAGGGTGTGCCTGCAGGCACACCCTCCTGCCATTTATCGCTGGACGATAGACGTTCCGGCGGGTTCTGCCCTCCGGTTTGAAATTGGCATGGATGCGAACTGCTGGGAGCGTCATGTGCCGGATGAGATCCGGTTTGAAATCGGCATCCAGAGGACGTTCTGGCAGAAATCCCTGTGGAAGGGGACGTTGTCGCCACGCAGGATCGAAAGCCACCGTACGTGGGTGCCTTTCGAGGTGGATCTTTCGCCGTGGGCGGGGAAGCGTGTGACACTGGTGTTCAAGACCAGTGTCGATGCTCCATCTGCTGAATATGCGACGGTCTACTGGGGCCGTCCGCATGTCGATCTCAAGACGCGCCAGTGGCGGGTTTTTAACGCGGTCTCGCTTACCACGGAGCCGATCAACATGCGGCCACGGGTGGACTTTGCGGGAGCTGCCCAGAGGTAGGGGCCGGACGCATGAAATTCATGTTCATCTATCCGGACTATCCGGGCAATTATGATAATCCGACTTACAATTTCGGGGTCGGATACCTCTCAGCGACGCTGAAGGCCGCCGGACACGAAACGGCGCTGATACACCTGGTTCGTGAAATCAGCCGGGAGGACCTGGCCCGCCGGATCTCCGATTTCGGAGCCGATATGGTGGGCTTCTCGCTTGTTACAAACATGTGGAGCGAGGCCAAGCGTTATGTGAAGTGGGTCAAGGAGGATACGGGCCTTCCGGTTGTTGTTGGCGGTTTCCATGCGATGATGGCCCCCGAAAGCTGCTTCATCGAGACTCCGCATATTGATTACGTTTGCGTGGGCGAAGGCGAGGAAGCCCTGCTGGAGCTGGTTGACCGGCATGCCCGGGGCGTGTCCGCGACGGATATACCGAACCTGTGGGCCCGCACGGCAGATGGCGGATTTGTCCGGAACGCCAAGCAGGAACTCAACCGGCAGCTCGACGACTTGCCTTATCCGGACCGGGACATTTTCGATTTTTACCATCTGGCTTACGGGCACGGGCAGTCTGCGGCTCTCATGCTGTCGGGCCGCGGGTGTCCGTACGATTGCCATTACTGCTGCAACAAGTTCTACCTGGAGAACTACGGGCAGGGGAATGAAATCTATCGCAAGCGCAGCGTCCGAAGTGTGATCGAGGAAGCCAAGTACCTGATCAGCCGCTGGAACGTGAAGCATATCCAGTTTTTTGATGAGGTATTCATCTCGAAGCGGGGCTGGATGGAAGAGTTCGCCGACACATGGAAACGGGAAGTCGGCATGGAATTTTCGTTCCTGATGCGGGTCGAGCAGGCCAAGCCAGATCTTATCGGGCTGCTTGCTGATGCCGGTTGCACGCTGATTCACGCAGGCATCGAGTCAGGTTCCCAGCGGGTGCGGCAGGAGATTCTCAATCGCCGTATGTCGGATGAGCGGATGTGGGAGGCATTTCGCGTTTGCCGTGATGCCGGGATAAAGACGTGGGCCTTCTACCAGATCGGGTTTCCCGGAGAGAAGCCGGAGGATATCGAGGCGACCATCGGTTTCCACCGGAAGCTGGCGCCGGATTTTTCCAATGTCTGCGTGTTCTATCCCTATCCGGGTACGGAACTTTACCGCCGGTCTGTCGCCGAAGGGTATCTGAAAAATCCCGAAGTCGTGGGCGAGCGTCTTTCCGAGCGGACGTTCTCGAACTTTTTTGAGGCAGAACTGCACCGGTTCAGGTCGGTGCTTGATCTGCCCGGCATGCCGCCTGAAAAGCTGATGGAACTGGGGCAGAAGTTTGAAAAAACCATCACGACGAGTTTCTTCCGCAAGCAGCGGCGGGGTTATTTTGATTTTCTTGCAGAAATCATCGAGGCGCGAATTGCCGAAACCGAACAGAAGCACATCTCCATCCAGTCATTTGACGTGAACAATGACCGCCGTTTCGTGCTGTTCGAGCATCCCCCGGCAGAAGCGGCATTCCGCGTCAGGCTTAATTCCGCATCGGTATTCAAGTGCGCGCTTGCGGTCAATCCGATGGTCTGGGACAAGCCAGATGCAGACGGAATCCGGTTCCGGTTGTACCTGAAGCGCCCGTGGCGGATGAAAAAGAAACTGCTGGACCAGACTGTTTTCCCGCGCCGGAATCCCGCCGACCGTAGCTGGCTTCCCGTGGAGATTGACCTTTCCGGAGAGACCCCCGGCGAGGTCGAATTCATCTTCCAGACAACCGCTGCCGAGGGGCATGGCACCTGGGCATGGGCGGGGTGGGGGCACCCGTGGATCGAATACAGGAATGCGGCTGAAACCCGTCCACATGTCACATTTGCGGCGGGACCGGAGCTTGATGCCAGCCGGGCCGAGTCATCCAGCAGGAGCGCGGCCGCATGAAAGTGCTGTTCCTCTATCCTGATATCGCGTCCAGGACGCCCCACTATTACCAGATGGGGATCGGGATGCTATCGGGTGCATTGAAGCGGGCTGGAGCGGACCGTTCACTGTATCATCTGGCCGAGATGCCTTCTGAAGAAAAGTTCTGCCAGCGTATTCAGCAAGAGAAACCGGACCTTCTCGCCATCTCGACAACCTCCGGGCAGTGGCGGTTCGTTGTGCCCATGATTCGCTGGGCAAAAGCCCATTTTGGCTTGCAGGTAATTGCAGGGGGTATCCACCCGACGCTGGCTCCCCACGAGACGCTCATACAGGCGCCGGAACTGGACGCCATCTGCATCGGGGAAGGTGAAGACCAGTTCGTCCAGTACGTTCAGGAACTGGGCGCTGGGAACCGTCGGCCAACAGGCCTGGCCAACTTCTGGCTGAAAACTGCTGCTGGCGCATGGGAACAGAATCCAATGGGGCCGCTGGTAGAGGATCTGGACCGCCTCGGATGGCCGGATCACGAACTGTTCGACTTCAGCCGCGTCATTGAGATGATGAATGGCGAGGCGAACGTCATGGCGGGCCGGGGATGTCCATACCGGTGCTCATATTGTTCGAATGAAGTGAAGATAGACCAGAACCGGGAGCTGGGCTCGAACTTGCGCTGGCGGACACCTGAAGATGTCGTTCGCGAATGTGAATATGTCCGCGATACCTATGGAAACCGGACGTTCTATTTCATTGACGACATTTTTACCTTGAACCGGGAGTGGACGAAAGCATTTGCCCGTATCTACGGAGACCGTGTGCGGATGCCTTTCCGTATCCAGCTACAGGTAAAAACAATTGATGCCGAACGCCTGGAACTCCTGCGCGATGTGGGACTGTATTCGGTCGTGGCAGGGGTAGAAACCGGTAACGAGGAGTTACGAAGGAAAGTGCTCATCAAAAGGATATCAAATGACGATATCCGCAAGTGTTTCCGTGAGGCCGACAGGCTTGGGATCGAGACGGCCACCTACAACATCATCGGGATACCGGGCGAAACCGAACAGACGGTCCGGGATTCTATCGACCTCAACCGGGAAATACGCCCCAACCGGACCATAGTAACAATATTCACGCCGTTTCCTGGTACGTCGTTGTACCGCGAGGCGAAAGAACAGGGGATCCTCCGGCAGGATACAGACCCGAGCTATTTCGACGAGAACAGCTTTCTGGACCTCCCTACTATCAGCCGTGAAAGGCTGCTGGAGCTTTACCGGGAGTTTGCTCGTTCGGGTATCGAGATCGCCGAGGAAAAGGCCCGTCGCGGCTATTACGACCTGCTCCAGCATCGTGATACGGCCACGGTGGTGACACCAGACCCCAGCTACGTCTATATCGCTGCGCCAAAGCTCAACTATGAGGAACGCAGTGCCCTGTGCGCCCATCCACCGACGCGGCTGATCTATCGGGTGGGGGTAAAACCGGACTCGCGCCTGAGGTTTGGTATCGGTATTGTCCCTGAAGTCTGGAGCCGAACTGATGGTGTCCGGTTCCGTGTATACGCGGGTGGCCGGTTTTTACGAACACTCCTGTTCGACCGGTCGCTGGCGCCGAAGACCGACCCGTCGCATCGTGCCTGGCACCATTTCGACCTGGATCTTTCAGCTTTTGGCGGGAAAACAGTCCGGATCGAACTTCGCACCGATCCAGTGGGAAATACGGACTATTCATCTGCCTACTGGGCTGCGCCGCATCTCGCCTCTGCCAGCGATCCGATCATGGGAACCCTCGACAACTGGCAGGTTGAAAAATCGGCTAGAACGAGCCGGGTGGCCTGATAAGGGCTTGCCGTGCATCGTCCGGTGGTTTTAACTGCCGCTCTATGCCACTCCCGGATCCCGTCGCAAGAATAACGCCCGAAACCCCCATTGCTGATGTGGCGAATCTTCTGGCCGGAAATGTTGCACCCGGCTGGCGTGTTTGGGCGATTTCACCCATCGAAGGGGATGCAAGCGTCAGGAAGTATTACCGGATCCATCTGGAACCGCACGACGACGTGCCTCGCACAGTCGTTCTGATGCAGATGAACAATGTTGGCAGGCCCCTTGGGTCAGAGGAGGCAACCGAGGGCAATGGCCCTGGAGAAGACCCATTCTGTTCCATGGACCGCCATCTTCTCGTGGCCGGGGTACGTGTGCCGGTTATCTATTTCCGGGCAGATGAAGTGGGTTACCTGCTGATTGAGGATTTTGGTGATACCAGTCTTTATGCAGCCACAGCAAAGGGGTTTACACCTGATGTGCTGGCGGCGTATGAAACAGCTGTGCGCGAAATGGCCCGGTACCACACGAAGGGATCGGACCGGTCCATAGGAGATTGCACCGGCTTCCATCAGCAGTTTTCGCCAAAACTTTTTTTGTGGGAGTTCGACCACTATCTCGAATACGGTATCGAGGTCCGTCTCGGGATAAAGCTGTCCGCTGCTGACCGGAAAGCTCTGGCGGATGTATTTGAACCAATCGTGACACGGCTTTTTGCCGAACCCCAGGTCCTAACCCACCGTGACTATCATTCGAAGAACCTGATGGTTTTGGAGGGAGGTGGGATCGGTGTGATCGATTTTCAGGATTCGCTGATGGGGCCTGACGTCTACGATCTCGCCTCACTGCTTCGGGATGCCTACGTTACAGTGCCGGAGAATGTGGTGGCACGGCTCGTGGACGTTTATGCGGAAGCCCGGGCGACAGCAGACAGGCACTACAGGTTGGATCACCGGAAATTTTCCCGCCTTTTCGTTGACCAGGCGATTCAGCGAAACATGAAGGCCCTGGGACGGTTCGTTTATATTGATCGGGTGAAGAAAAACCCCGCTTACCTGCCGTTCATTCCGAGGCTGCAGGGATTTTTGAAGCGAAATCTTGTCTCGCATTCCGACTATGCGCCGGCCTGGGAAGTGCTCTCCCGCCTCGATCCGGAGCTCAGTGGGGCGTAGTCATGCCCCACGCCCCTGGGAATAGTCCTTCCGCACTTTCTGCCGGTAGATAATCCTGAGTGGCACTCCTTCAAACCCGAACGTGTCGCGCAGCCGGTTGGCTATCCACCGCTTGTCGGAAAAATGAATGCCCTCGGGATTGTTGGTGAAAATGACAAAGGTGGGCGGTGAAGAACGGACCTGGCTGATGTAGTTCAGCTTGACGCGTGGGCCCTTATGGGACGACAGCGACCGCTCGGCCTTGATGTCCTCAAGGAGTTTGTTGAGCTGGGCAGTGGAAATACGTTTCCGGCAGGCCGCGCCTACGCGATCAATTGCAGACATCAGTTCCGGAAAGCCCATCCCGGTCACGCTGGACGTGACGACAAGCGGGGCGTAGTGGAGACCTTTCAGGAAATACCGGACATCCTTTTCAAACTGCTTGCGTTCCTTGTCGCCCTTGGGGCGCAAATCCCACTTGCTTGCAACGAGCACGCAGCCGCGAGATTCTTCCTCGACGAGTCCCGCCACATTCATGTCCTGCTCGGTCAATCCTTCACCGCAGTCGATCAGCACGCAGGCCACATCACACCGGGAGACGGATTCCAGTGCCTTGATGACACTGTACTTCTCCAGCCGGTCGCCGATTCGTCCCTTGCGGCGAATACCGGCGGTATCAATGAAAACATAGGTCTTGCCGTTACGTTCAACGATGGTATCAATCGTATCGCGTGTTGTGCCAGCCACATCGGATGCGACGAGCCGCTCTTCGCCGAGTATCCGGTTGATAAGGGTCGATTTGCCCACATTCGGCCGTCCAACGATGGCAACGGCGAGCGGGCGCTCTGTGCCATCGGGGATTTCGGGAGGGGACCAGTCGGGAATCGCTTCCCATATCTTTTCCAGGAGTTCCCCCGTGCCACGGCCATGCTCGGCCGAGACCGGAATGATCTCGTCGCAACCGAGTTCATAGGCATCTTCGGGCGTAACCGACCGGATATCGGTCTTGTTCACCACGACGAAGACGGGCTTGTGGCTCTGCCGCAGCATCTGGAAGATTTCCCGGTCGCCAGGTGAAACTCCGCCCTGAACGTCGATGACAAACAGGACCAGATTGGCCTCTTCAATGGCGAGCCGTGCCTGCTCCCGAACCCGGGAGACAAGGCGGTCTTTTGATGGATCTGCCTCAAAACCTCCCGTATCCACGAGTACGGCTTCGCGGGTGGCTTCACGCAGTATCCCGTAGTTGCGATCCCGTGTGACACCAGGCCGGTCGTGGACGAGAGCCCGTCGTGTCCGTGTCAGCCGGTTGAAAAGAGTCGATTTGCCGACGTTCGGGCGCCCCACGATGGCAACAACTGGCCGGGCTGCCGAAGGCAGCCAGCGGGTGGGCGGCGAAGAGGCTGTGGTTTTCTTTCTCGGCATGATGAGGATTACTTCAAAGAACTATCCACCTTGATGATAGCCAAGGCGCTTGAGCGCCCGTGGATCTGAAGTCCAGTCCTTCAGCACCTTTACTTCCAGCTCAAGAAACACTTTCTTCCCGAGCAGTTTTTCCAGATATTTACGGGCTTCGGTGCCGACTTCCTTGACCATGGAACCCTTTTCACCGATCACAATCCGCTTCTGGGAATCGCGCTCCACGTAAATGACCGCCCGGATCCGGTCCAGTTTCCTGCTTTCGTGGTAGTCCGTTACCTCAACGGCAACAGAATAAGGAAGTTCCTTGCCTAAACGCCGGAAAAGTGCACCTCGAATAGATTCTGATGTGACAAAACGCGTATCGCGGTCCGTAACCTGATCGGCGGGGTAATAGGGTTCGCCAGGCGGCATCTGCCGGGCGACGAGGGTTTTCAGCCTTGTGAAGCCGGCATCCTTCCGGGCCGATATGGGGATGATCTCATCGAACAACCCAAGGGCAGACAACTCTTCAATAAAGGGAAGGAGCCGGTCCTTGGGCTTGATCAGATCGACCTTGTTAATCACCAGGTATTTGGGCTGTTTGCGTTTCTTGAGTTCGCCAAAGGCGAACCGGTCGTCTTCTGTAACCCCGCGGGGGCCATCCAGCAGGTAAAGGATCAGATCGGAATCCTCGATCCCGCTCAGGGCTTCACGGACCAGAAACCGGTTGAGCGGTTGCGTGGGCTTGTGCAGTCCCGGAGTATCAATGAAGAGAATCTGTGCGCCGCCGGGGAGTTCTTCCGATGGCTCAACGTTACAGATGCCCAGTATCCGTTGGCGGGTCGTCTGGGGTTTTGCCGTGACAAGGGAGAGTGGTTGCTCAAGCAGCCGGTTGAGCAAGGTCGATTTCCCGGCATTGGGACGACCCGCGATGGCAACGTAACCCGAGTGGAAGGGTTTTTCGTTCACGAGTGTCCTCCATGGTCCGTCAATGCCCGCATCGGTTCAGAGCTCCCAGTCCTTCGATTGGTCGGTCAGGGACAGCAGGACTTTACGTGCAGCGTCCTGTTCGGCGGCTTTCTTGCTCGGCCCGGTACCGGTCGCGTCCCGTCCGGAGACGCTGCATTTGATGGTAAAAATCTTGGCGTGGTCGGGGCCTTCGGCGGACAGAATCTGGTATTCGGGAAGCGTGCCCCCTCCCTTCTGGGCATACTCCTGCAGCCGGCTTTTCCAGTCCGTAAGATCCATCGAGCCGGCCGGACCTGACAGAATCTGCCATGACCGCTCGATGACGGATGTGACGGCGCCAATCCCTCCATCCAGATAGACTGCGGCAATGAGGGCTTCAGCGGCATCGGCAAGCACAGAGGGTTTCTTGCGTCCGCCCTGGAGTATTTCACCAGCGGAAAGCCGTATATGCGTATCTAGGCTCCAGTGAAGGGCAAGCCGTGCGAGGGCAGGCATGCAGACGAGCTGGGCGCGGAGTTTCGATAGATCACCTTCGCGGGCCTCGGGGTATTTTTCCAGAAGGATTCCGGAAACAACGAGCCCGAGCACGGCGTCACCAAGAAATTCATACCGCTGGTTGGAGGCAAGTGCTGGATCGCCAGCCTGGCTTTCATGTACCCAGGAGGTGTGGGAGAGAGCGGTAGCCAGGTGAGCTGGATCCCGGAACCTGTGTCCAAGCACCGTTTCAATGGCGTTTAGTGTATCGGAAGGCAGATCGCTCATCAGGAATGAATGTCCCGTGGGAGAGCGGCCGGCCGGAGCTCCGTGCGCCCAATAGGGGCACCCATCGCACGAGCCCTCTGGATCCAGCCACCGCCAATGACAGTGTCGCCATCATAAAATACCGCCGCCTGCCCCGGCGTCACGGCACGCTGGGGCTCATCGAACCATACGGTTGCATGGCTAGCATCCATATGAACCTGGATACGGGCAGTTGCAGGGTGGTGGCGGTGACGAATCTGGACACTTGCGGTGAACTCCGAGCCGGGCTCGAAAAAATCCGGACGCGACAGCCGGACCAAGGCGTCCGGGGAGTAGGTTTCCCTGTCATCTCCAACGATGATGCGGTTCAGTTCCGGGTCGATCCGGATCACGAACACCGGATCGCCCGTGCCGGAAACTCCGAGCCCCCGGCGCTGTCCGACAGTGAACTGGTGAATGCCGTCATGATGACCTATCACGCGGCCATCGGCAGTTTCGATGGTGCCTTTCCCGAGCAAGGATGCCTTCTTCCGTAGCTCATCCGACACAAAGCCACGTGTATCGTTGGCTGGAACAAAACAGACTTCCTGGGAGTCTGGCTTTACCGCCACGGGAAGATTCATCTCGGCAGCCAGCCGGCGGACTTCGGTCTTGGCCAGTGTACCCACCGGGAACAGGGTCCGGGCGATCTGCTCCGCGGTCAGGGTGAAAAGAAAGTAGCTCTGGTCCTTGTCTGCATCATGGCCGCGGGCAAGCCGCCCATCCGGCGTAATCCGGGCATAATGTCCGGTTGCAAGCATCTCGCAGCCGAGCTTCATGGCATGATCCCACAATGCATCGAACTTCACGTACTCATTGCACTTGGCGCACGGATTGGGCGTTTCCCCCCGGGCGTAGGAATCGACGAAATAGTCGATGACCTGCTCGCGGAACCGTTCACGGTAGTTCACCACAAAAAAAGGGATTCCAATGGCATCGGCCACCCGGCGGGCGTCCTCGATATCTTCCGGAGCACAGCAACTATGGGCGCCCCGAACCAGGGTGGGGCTGGTGTCCGTGAGGCGCATGGTGACACCCACGACATCGTGCCCCGCACGCTTTAACAGCGCGGCGGCTACGGAGGAATCAACGCCTCCGGACATGGCGATCAGTATGCGGGACATGTGCTAGCTGCGTGTACCTGCAGGCTCCAGTTTGGCCCTGCCAGTCAGGGCGTGGCGAGTCTAAAGGTGCGGCCTGTCGGGCGCAAGGCAAGGGGAAGCCGGTGATTATCGCCCGGAGAGTTTGGCCAGCTCGGCCGCGAATTCCTCGCGTGTAATCTGGCCCTTTTTGGCAAGAATACGGATCACGGTGTTGAGGTGCATCTGAAGGGTATTGACCTGCTCGCGCAGGGCATCGATTTCCTTGTCGGTATCCGCAGCCCGTGGCCGCCGGAACGAAAGGGCCTGTTCGTCGTCAAAAGGGTGGGACATGGCGTTGGGATCAGGCGCCGGTGAGGCCGCCATCACTGGCGGCCCGGCATGTGCCTTTTCTGCTGTTTTTACATGCCGGAAACCGCCGGAATTCTCATGAAATGACAGGTCGTAACCGAAATCCTGGGCGTAGTAGACCTTCTTGATCGCTTCCTCGATCTGGTGATGAAGGGCAGCCTTCTGCCGGATCACGGCATTCAGTTTGCGGGCCAGCGTATCCACCATGGCCATATCGGTCAGGTGGGTAACTGCGAATGTGATGGTTTTCTTGGGACGGGTTGTTTCGTCGATTTCCGCGATCATGCATCCATTGGTCTCACAGGTCCGTGAATCAATGAATGCGGCAACGTTATGCGGCGGGATGAAATTCTCGAGGTCTACGGGTTCCAATCCCATCTGCATGCCGACGGCGGTCAGCACATCGGCTTTTTTGCAGAAGCCGCGCCGGATCAGGATCGTGCCGATCGGTTGCCGACCGATCTTTTGCATTTCCAGCGCCTTGGCCAGTTTGTCGGCCGTGAGGGCCTGCATGCTAATAAGTATTTCACCCAGTTTTTTTCTTACGGCTGGCAAGCTTGTTTCCTCGTCGGGGCTCCGGGTAAATTTCAGTCAAATTCAGCGAATCGCATGTCGATCGGGGTCGGAGGTGCGCTCGACCTCCGGGCATATTCAGGCAGGGGCGGAGGTCCCTGCTTGTATACATCTGACTTTACCAGTTCCCGCAAGCGATCGGCCATCATCGGGAGCACGACGCCGGCGCCAGTCTGTGCAAACGGCCCAACTGCGGTTCCGGACAGGTCCATCAGCATCGATAAGGTGACTTCCGTCCGGTCGGTCCCGAACGGCCGCATCGAGTAACTTCCATAGGTGTTCCGGATATCTCCGCGTATGTAGGTCCACTCGACGCGGTAGGCTTCCGGAAAGTGCACGAACGATGACGTGACGTTGTATTTGAGCGGCACGCCGGTAAGGCCAAACCTCATCTGGTACACTACCGTCCGGCCTTTGGCTTCGGTGAGCTGGACGTCCTCCAGCACCGGCATGATCTTCGAGAGGTTCCGGTAATCGGTTGTTACCGCCCACACGAGGTCTATGGGCGCATCGACAACTCCAATGATCTTCCCATGCTTGACATTGGTCCCTTCCACCTCGGTCAGGACGATGTATTTTTCTCCCTTGGCGAGAGACTGGCGAAGCTGCGCGTACCGGTTGGTATCCGAAAGGTCTTTTGGGAGCGTCTTGGCGCCGCAGGCGCCAAGCACCAGCACGACCGCGATGCCTGCCGCGAGCGGGAACAGTCGTTCTTTTATTCGGGAAATGCCCATAATGGAGCCAAGTGCTCTGGTTCCTGCCTTGCCTGTCAAATCCGGTTCGCGCAACTATACCCCGCGAAAGGCATGGGGTAAACGGCTATAGGCACCGGCCCCGGAGTTAATGAATTTCATGGAATACAAGTCGCTGCTGGCGTCACGGTTCACTATTCCGGCGCAAGCGGGAGCCAGCAAGCTGATGACCGCAGAGGAAGCCGTTCAGCGCTTCGTCGAGCCGGGAGCGTCACTGCACTTCATGGCTGGCCACGGCCGGGGCTTTCAGCTCATGAACGCGGTCGCCCGGGTGTTCCGGGGCCGGAAACCGGATTTTACGATGCTGCAGGCATCGGTCAGCGACACGGCGATCGCCTCGCTCGATGCGGGGTTGTACCGGAAGCTGGTTACGACATTCGTAGGGGATACCTATCCTGTTCCGGGCCCAAACCCCATCGCCCGTGAAGCCATAAAAAAACACAGTATCGAAATCGAACACTGGTCCCTGCTGAGCTACAGCCAGCGCCTATGGGCGGGAGCGCAAGGGCTCTCGCATACCGTTACCCGGTCGATCGCCGGAAGTTCGATGGAGAAAAATACCGGTGTCCGGGTGATTGAAGACCCGGATCGTCCCGGCGAGAAAATCACCCTGATCCCGGCGCTGGTACCGGAAATATCCTTCGTTCAGGCCATTGCCGCCGATGCAGCCGGGAATGTCATTCTTTCTTTTCCCCTGGGCGAAGGACCGTGGGGGGCACAGGCAGCCAGCAAGGGCGTCATCGTGGGGGCGGAAAAGATCGTCCCGACCGAAGAAATCCGGCGTTACAGCGACCACGTATTTATTCCAGCCCACAAGGTGCTGGCGGTGGTCGATTTCCCGCTGGGCTGCCATCCGAAAGGCATGCCGAGCCACGGATATCCGGGTGGACGAGGGTACGCTGACGATTACCCTTTTCTGGAAGAAACACGTCTTGCCGCCCGCAAGGGGCGTGATGTTTACGACGAATGGATCGAAAAGTGGGTTTACGGAATCAAGTCTCCCGCTGATTATCAGGAAAAGCTGGGGCGTGAGCGGATCGACTATATTTATACAAATACCCGGCCCGATAGCTGGAAACCGGAGATCGACGCCCGGCTCCCGGAGCTTAAGGCGCCATCAGAGGGGATTACTCCAGCCGAAAAGGGCATCGTGTTCGGTGCCCGGATTATGCGCGACCTGATCCGCACGGAAGGGTATCAGAGCATTCTCGCCGGGGTAGGGCCGTCAAACCTGGCCGCATGGCTTGCCGAGTATTTTATCCGGCAGGATGGCGGCGCTGTCAGCCTGATGGCCGAACTCGGATATTTCGGCTTCACACCGAGACCGGCCGACCCGTTCCTGTTCAACTTCCGTAATGCACCCACCTGCACGTTGACAGGTGGAATACTGGACATTCTCGGGACGATGGTCTCCGGACGCGGATCGAAATGCCTTGGTGCACTGGCCGCTGCCCAGATTGATCCTGCCGGTAACCTGAACTCGACGCGGCTTGCTGACGGTGCCGTGCTGACCGGTTCAGGCGGCGCAAACGACGTTGCAAGCGGCGCGGAAGCTACCGTAGTCGTGACAGTGCTGGCCAAAAACCGGTTTGTGAAGGAACTTCCGTACGTCACGAGCCCCGGCCGCCGCGTGGAATATGTGGCAACCGATAAGGCCGTGCTGAAGAAACTGGATGGAGAACTGGCGCTCTGGGGTGTAGCCAGGGGCGCTGATATTGCCGCCGATATCGAGCCGTCCTTCGGCTGGACACTGAAACGGCATCCCGAACTGAGGGAGCTGGAACCGGCCACTACGGAGGAGATCGCGCTGCTCAGGCTGTTCGATCCCCGGGGGCTCTTTAGGGAGAAATAAGGGGATGTCCAACGCGCTTGAAGGACTGAAAGTCATTGATTTGTCCCGGCTTCTGCCAGGACCGTACTGTTCGATGGTGCTTGCTGATCTGGGGGCTGATGTCATCAAGATCGAAGAACCGGGTACGGGAGACTATTCCCGCTACCAGGGGTTCAAGAAGGGTGGAAAGTTACGCACCTCGTTTGAAATCCTTAATCGCAACAAGCGGTCAATGACGCTCAACCTGAAGACGTCAGCCGGCCGGGAGATACTGAAGAAGCTTTGTGCAGACGCCGATGTCGTTCTGGAAAGTTTTCGCCCCGGCGTCATGGATCGCCTGGGCGTGGGATATGAAACGCTTCGGGCCCTGAATCCGAAGATCATCTATTGCGCCATTACCGGTTATGGCCAGGAAGGCCCCTATCGCAACCGCCCTGGACATGACCTCAACTATCTGGGCTATGCGGGGATTATCGACATGACCGGCCCGAAGGACGGGACGCCATCCCTTATTGGCACACAGGTCGCCGATCTGGCAGGAGGCGCTCTGCAAGGGGTCGTGGGGATACTGGCAGCCCTCCGGGCCCGTGACCGGACCGGCAAGGGCCAGTTCGTTGACGTCGGGATGATGCAGGCATCGTTTTCCCTCAATCTGCTTCATTGGGCCGAGCAGATGGATCGTCCCGGCCAGGAGATTCACCGTGGGGATACAAACCTGACGGGCCGCTATGCCTGCTATGGTGTGTACCGTTGCGGTGACGGCCGGTATGTGACGCTGGGCGCGTTGGAAGCGAAGTTCTGGGAAAACTTCTGCAATCGCGTAGGGCATCCAGAGTGGATTGCTGTCCACCTTTCCGAAGAGCTGCCCGTCAATGAAAAACTGAAGAAGGAAGTGACCGAGCTTTTCCTTTCGAAGCCGTCCGCGCACTGGCTCGGACTCCTGGAGGATGAAGATATCTGCTTTGGACCGGTCCAGTCAGTGAAGGAGTCGGGTGAAGACCCCCAGATCGCTGCGAGCAGAATGGTTTATACAGCACCTAATTCGGCGGGTGAGCCGCTCCGGCATCCGGCACTTGGGTTCCAGCTTTCGGAAACCCCGGCAACGCATCAGCGCCCGGCACCAGGGCTTGGTGAGCACACCGTCGCGGTGCTGACCGGACTTGGTTATGGCAAGACCGACGTGGACCGGCTACGCGGTGAAGGCGCAATCTAGGCCGATGGGCAGCCGGAATATCTTTCGCAGGGTCTTTGTCCGAAGCGCGGTTGCGGTTACTGCCACGGCCGCGTTTGCCTGGCGTCGCAGGGCAACAGCGTCCAGCGGGCCCCGTGTGACAATACTTATCCACGAAGGCAGGGGGCCGGTCACCTTGCGCGGGTTCCCTCTCCGGATTGGGCGACGGGAGTTTGGCACCGGCCCGGTAACAGTATCCGCATCGGGCGGAGCCATCGTTGCCGACGGCAAGAAACTGGGGAGTTCCGCCTCTGTAAATCCTGAAATCCTGATCGGCGGAAGCCGGTATGCTGGCGAACTGGTACTGAAGGCTGAGGGCGACCTGATTCGGCTGCTGGAGACGCTCCAGATGGAAGATTATCTGCCGGGCGTGGTGATGGCCGAGACCTATGCCTCGTGGGAGAGTGCGGCTCATCAGGCTCAGGCAGTGTGTGCACGTTCTTATGCAATGGAGCGGCTGCGCCGCGGGCGGCGGAGCCGGAACGCGGACTATGATTTTGTCGCAGGCCCGCAGGACAAGGCGTACGGTGGCGTTTGCGATCATGCAAATATCACCAGGGCGGTTGCTGAAACCAGTGGCCAGTGGCTCTCCCATGACGGGAAAATAGCGGAAACGGTTTTTCACTCCTGTTGTGGTGGAATGACCGAATCCGGTTCTGCCTTGTGGGGGCGCGATACACCTTATTTACGGAGCGTGGAATGTGAATTCTGCCGGGAAGCTCCGGAGTATTTGTGGTCTGCGAAGGTAGAGACAGAAACGGTCATGGCCGCCGCTGCGCAGGCAGGAGCGAAGGGCAGCCAATTGATGGCAATCAAGGTGGGCGCGAAAACTTCATCGAAGCGGGCCCGCGAGTTTGTCCTTACGACGGATGCCGGGACGGAGAAAGTGGATGCGCCAAAGTTTCGTTCGGCCGCCGGGACTACAGTGCTTCGGAGCCTGCGCTGCCGTGCAGATATGATCGGCGGAAAAGTGGATTTTATCGGGTCCGGCTACGGGCATGGAGTGGGCCTCTGCCAGTGGGGGGCACAGGGGATGGCTCTAGAGGGACGGGATTACCCTGCCATTCTCGGCTTTTACTACCTTGGCGTGCGGATCGAGCGTGACTGAATCTGTCCCGAAACTTGAGGATTTCGATTTTGACCTGCCGGAGGGCCAGATCGCCCGGTATCCGGCGGCCCAGCGGGACGAATCGCGCCTGCTGGTAATCGACAGGCAGACTGGCGCGCTGCAGCACCGGGTATTCCGGGATCTGCCGGCCCTTCTCAGGCCGGGCGATGTGCTGGTCCTGAATCGTACGAAAGTTCGCCAGGCACGGGTCCGGGGAAAGCGGGCCACGGGCGGCGGCGTCGAGTTGCTGTTTCTGGAAGAACATGCGCCGGGCATATGGAAGGTCCGGGCCAAGCCAACGACAAAGCTGAAACCGGGCGAACCCCTCATTCTGCCGCAGGCAACCGTGTCGGTTGGGGAACGTTTGGGAGAACATCTGCTGGTAAAGCTGACTCCGGACACCGGACTGACTGCTGACGAGTGGTTTTCCCGCGTGGGGGAGATGCCGATCCCGCCGTATTTTAAACGTAAGGCGGAGCCGATGGATCGGGAACGGTATCAAACAGTCTACGCAGGGCAGGCCAGGTCTGTGGCCGCGCCCACCGCGGGGCTTCACTTTACTCCAGAGCTTCTGGACCGGATTCGCAGGGAGAATGTCGTTATACGGTTTCTTGATCTGGCCGTGGGCTGGGGCACCTTCCAGCCGGTCCGCAATGAAGTGCTTGAGCAGGGTGTGCTGGAGTCGGAAACCTATGAAATCCCTGCTGAAACAGCTAGGGCGATTGTGCAGGCGAGATCAGAAAACAGACGGGTGATTGCCGTTGGGACCACAACGACTCGGGCACTGGAGTCGGCATGGCGCGTGACACCGCCAGCCCTCACGGGGTCCACCCGGCTGTTTATTCATGAACCTTATACGTTTCGCTGTATTGACGGGCTCATTACCAATTTCCACCTGCCCCAATCCAGTCTGCTGATGCTCGTGGCGGCGTTCGCGGGCCGGGAAAATATCCTCAAGGCCTACCGTGAGGCGGTTGGAATGGGTTACAGGTTTTACAGCTATGGCGACGCCTGTTTCATCGCCTGACAACTTCCGGCCCGGTTTCGAGCTGACGAAGACCGTCGGCCTGGCCAGGCGCGGCCGTTTGCGGCTTTTTCATGGTGAAGTGGAGACTCCGGTATTCATGCCCGTGGGGACGGCAGGGACTGTCAAGGGAATCACCCCCGATGAACTCACGGGCATGGGCGCGCAGATCATCCTGTCAAACACATATCACCTGTTTCTACGTCCGGGTGTGGAGCTGATTGAGGAACTGGGTGGCCTGCACCGGTTTATGGGATGGGGCAAGCCCATACTGACCGATTCTGGCGGGTATCAGGTTTATTCGCTGGAAAGTCTGAGAAAACTCGACGACACAGGTGTAGAGTTCAAGTCCCATCTGGATGGCAGTACCGGACAACTGACCCCTGAACGTGTCATTGATATCCAAGAGCGTCTGGGGTCCGACATCATGATGGTCCTGGACGAATGTCCTCCTCACGATGCTCCGGAAAAGCTGCTTGATCAGGCCATCGCTCGCACTTCGCGCTGGGCGGAGCGTTCACTGAGAGCATGGCGAAAGCCGCATCTGGCCCTGTTCGGGATAGTGCAGGGCGCTGCTGATCCGAGACGCCGGGTGGCCCATGCGGAGCTTCTGGGCAGGATGGAACTGGATGGCCGCCGGTTTGATGGTCTCGCCATCGGGGGTCTTGGGCTCGGTGAAGGGGCAACGCAGTTTCTGGACACTGTGGAGGCGACCGCACAAGCAATGGACCCGGCCCGGCCACGGTATTTGATGGGGATTGGCCGTCCAGAAGATATCCTGAATTCCATCGAACGGGGCGTGGATATGTTCGATTGCGTGATCCCGACCCGCAATGGCCGTAACGGGCAGGCCTTTACCAGCGGGGGCGTCGTCAAGATCAAGAACCTTCAGTACAGGAACGACCCCCGTCCGCTTGATGAAACATGTGACTGTCAGGCTTGCCGGAACTTCTCGCGGGCCTACCTGCGGCATCTCTATCTGGCCGACGAAATGCTGGCTCCAAGACTGCTCGCCTTACATAACCTCCACTTCTATCAAACCCTGCTAAAGGAGGCCCGGGACGCTATTGATGATGGGCGGTTTGTGGAATATAAGGGTTCGCGCCTTGCGAGGATGACAAGTGACTCACCTGATTGAAATCATTGGAACTTTGACCATGGCAGCACCCCCGGCAGAGGGGGAGCAGCCGAGTGTGTGGGCCATGCTCGGCTGGTTCCCGATTCTGATCCTGCTGTTCTATTTCCTGATGATCCGCCCACAGGTAAAACGGGAAAAAGAGGTCAAGACGATGCTGGAAGCGATCAAGGTTGGTGATCGCGTGGTGACCAGCAGCGGCATTCATGGCAAGGTCACCCGGATTGAGAATGGAATCTTTACGATCGAGATCGCCCAGAATGTGCGTGTTGATTTTGAACGTTCGGCTGTTGCCTCGGTTCGCAACAAGAAAGACAAAGAGAAGGAAGCCGAATCCGGCAAGTCTTAAGGGAAAATACGGTGATTGCCCACACGGCTCCAGGGCCGTGAGTGTGCGGTCAGATGAGCCATGACTTTTTCTGGTCTGGCCAACCGGCGGAGCCGCTTCGGGAAGGAAAGGAAATCCAGTGGAGTTAGTAATCAAGATCGTGGTGGGGGTTGTGGCCGTAGCCCTCATTGGCGCCGTATTTCTTGCGCCGGCCGCGGTGCGGTTCCGGGCGACTGGCGTGGCTATTGTAATGAGCCTCATCGCCCTCCTGTTCCTGTTCAAATGGCCGCCGGTACTGGGCCTCGACTTGCAGGGTGGAGTGCATCTGGTTCTTCGTCTGGATGATCAGGATCTTTTGGACCATGAGCACCGGGTGATCGAATCCGGGCTGGATAGCCAGTTAAAAGAAAAGGGTATTGAAGGGGCAGTATTCGAGAGGCACCCTGACCGGTTGGCCATCCGTTTCCCTGACGAAGAGAAGGCAAAGACCGCCCGCTCCATCATCAAGGATTACCTTGGTAACATTGCCAGCCTGAGCATTAGCGGCACCCAGGCGGATGTAACAATTGAGTCGATATATCTGCGTGATGTCCGCGCCCGGACGATCGCCCAGACGATCGATACGGTGGACCGCCGGATTAACGAAATGGGTGTCACTGAACCGATCATCCATCCGCAGGGGATGCACAAGATTGTCGTCCAGCTCGCTGGCCAGGCCTCATCGGCCCGGTGGAAGGGTGTGATCCAGCGGACAGCGGTGCTGAAGTTCATGCTGGTGGAGTCCGAAGCCCCGACGCGGCGGCAACTGCTGGAGCCGCACGGCGGCGAAGTACCGGCGGGCTTTGAGGTCTATCCCGAAGTCGATGATACAACGGGGAAGGAAGCGTCATGGTACCTGGTCAAGACGACTCCCTTTGTTGACGGATCGCTCCTGGAAAACGCATTCCTGACGGCTGACCAGGACGGTGCTCCTGCAACGGGGTTCCGGTTTGGTGCCGAAGGGGCGCAACAGTTTGGCGAGATGACCGGGGCTCATCGTGGGAAGCAGCTGGCGATTGTTCTCGACGATGTGATCAAATCGGCGCCGGTCATCCGGGCACGGATTACACGCGATGGAATCATTTCGGGCAATTTCACCCAGCAATCGGCGCAGGACTTGGCCGTCGTGCTTCGGTCCGGTCCACTGCCGGTGAAGATCACGATTGTCGAAGAGCGCACGGTGGGCCCCACGCTTGGACGGGATTCGATCCGTCAAGGCGTCAGGGCCATGCTGATTGGTGCCTTCGCTGTCCTGGCCTTCATGGCGGTCTACTACCGGGTCGGCGGCCTGGTGGCCAATATGGCTGTCATGATGAACGTCCTGATCGTTCTGGGCGTTATGATGGCATTTAACGCCGTTTTTACGCTCCCGGGTATTGCGGGCCTCGCTCTTTCTGTCGGCATGGGCGTGGATGCGAACGTGCTGATCTTTGAGCGGATCCGTGAGGAGATTTATTCGGGCAAGACGATCCGGGGCGCGGTGGAAGCCGGCTATGACCGGGCATTCACGACGATTTTCGATTCAAACCTTACGACGCTGATTACAGGGTTCGTGCTGTTTATTTTCGGAACCGGGCCAATCAAGGGCTTTGCCGTGGTTCTGGTCATCGGGCTGGTGGCAAACCTGTTTACCGCCTACTGGTGCACGCGGATTTTCTATGACGGCCTCGTCCAGTCGGCGCGGCCCAAGCAACTGAGCCTGTAGGGCGGAGGACGAACATACATGTCTGGCAAGAAGCTCCCCGAGTTCCCGTTCACATCCTTTGTCAAACCGGGCACCCTGATTCGTTTTTCCAGGGCAGCAAAGATTTGCGGTGCGTTTTCCATGCTCCTGTTCGTGTTTGCCGGCTGGCAGTATTTTTCGGGCCAGTTCCGCTACGGGATCGACTTCGCCGGCGGATTGGATCTTCAGGTCCGGTTTGAGCCTGGTGTGAACACGGCAGCAGTCCGCAAGAAGCTTTCTGAAGCCGGATTGACCGATGTTCTGATCCAGGGGCTGACGGCGGAGGGCCAGAAAACGGGAGAAGTTGTTTCTGCCGGTTCCATTGCTACTGCGGAGAAGCAAGCAGAAACAGCGGCAGGAGAAGAAACAGCGTCTGGCAGTGAGGCTGAGCCTCCGGTCGGAAAAGCCGCTGCAACAGCGGCAGCCGAACCGGCTAAAGACGGCACGGAAATTTCCGAAGAGGCAGGCAAGGCGACGGCGGTTTTGCCGGAAGCAGCGGACGAGCCCCTGAATCTCACCGGCCCCGAATACCTGATCAAGGTGAAGATGGAAGGTGAGGATATTTCAGAACGGGCGGCCGCGGTCCGGGCGGCATTGACCAAGGGTTTCGGTGAGCGCGGATATGAAATCCTCCGCCAGGAGGGTGCAGGCCCCGCGGCCGTGAAGGATCTGTCGCGGAAAGCCATTGAATCTGTCGTTTATGCCATGCTGTTCCTGTTCATCTACATCCTGATCCGGTTTTCCCAGCTGGATTTTGCATCGGCGGTTGGTTTCGGAACTGGCGCAGTTTTCGCCACATTCCATGACGTCGTTATGGTGATGGCCATGTTTGTGCTTTTCGGGTACGAATTTTCACTTCCGGTCCTGGCGGCATTCCTGACCGTGGTTGGCTACTCGGTGAATGACACGATTGTTGTATTTGACCGGATTCGTGAGCGGCTCAGCCGCCATCGCACCGCTGATCTATGGGATCTTTTCGACCAATGTGCCAGTGATACACTGTCCCGCACGATCATTACGGGCGGAACGACGGCGGTTTCAGCAGCGGCACTGCTGATCTTTGGCGGTGGCGTGATTCACGATTTTGCCTTTATCATGCTCTGGGGTGTCATCTTTGGAACCTATTCGTCGATATTCGTGGCGTCGCCAGTATTTATCCTGGTAACCAGATATCTTCAGTCCCGGCAGTCCCGGCGGGATTCTACGCGAAAGAAACCCCGCGCCCAGCGAGCCTGAAACACCCGCCTTCCCTGCGGTGTTCCTGACAATCGTCATCGCCAGCTGACGGATTGGGAAACACCATTTCTCGTGATAGGGAGCGGGAAGTGGCCGCAGATAACACGATTTGGGAGCTTGCCCGGCTTTATGGCGTTCAGACGTCATATTTTGATATCGGGGGCGTTGAGCGTCATGCCAGCGAAGAGGGACTCCGCCAGATCCTGAATTCGCTTGGTGCCGGGCTTGAAGGTCTGGCCAGCTGCTCTGATGCGACTATCAGGCGACGGAGAACCTTAGGCGGGAACCTACTCCCCCCGGTTGTCGTCCACTGGGATGGTGAACCGGGGGCGGTTGCCTTCCGTTTGCCGGTGGAGGGCCTTTCGCGCGCCTGGAAACTGAATATCCTGACCGAAGATGGATCTCCAGTTTATTCGTCTGATTTTTACCCGGAGCAACTTCCCGATGCGAATGTCGAGCGGTTTGAAGAGGCGGGGACCATTCCCAAAAGAATGGAGCTGCCAGACTCGCTGGTTCCTGATTACTACCGGCTGGAACTTACTGACGGACATCTGGGCGCACAAAGCCTGCTGGTGAAGGCCCCGTCAAGGGCGCCGTCTCCGGCAGAAACCGGTATTGGACGGGCGTGGGGCGGTTTCCTGCCGCTTTATTCGCTGGGTAGTGGCTCGGCAACCTACACCGGGCTGGGGCGTTTGGGTGAATGGATCGGCAGGCAGGGCGGGGCTGCAGTCGCCACGCTTCCACTGCTTCCCACATTCATGGACAAGCCGTTCGATCCAAGCCCTTATGCACCGGTCAGCCGCCTGTTCTGGAATGAAATATACATAGATGCCGAGGCCACGCACGAATACTCTGTGGCAAAGCATTCAGGGCTGCTGGCTTCAATGGCCGGCCGCATGGACCGGCTGCGAACCTTTAGTGAAGGCGAGTTGGTCGACTGGCGGGAGGCATACCGTCTTCAGCGCGAACTGCTGGAGCCTCTTTCACGGATCCTGATGGACCGGACCGGTCAGCGCCGGGACATATTTGAAGAATGGCGTAAAAGCCGGCCTGACGTGGCAGACTACGCGGCCTTCCGGGCCGCGATGGAAAAACACGACACGGCATGGTGGAACTGGCCGGAATCTGCGCGTAATGGCCAGCTATTGCATGCGGACTACGACCCTGCGGTACAGGACTACTACATTTACGCCCAGTGGATCTCGGAGCGACAGCTTGGTTCAGCATCAGAAAGTTGCCGAAAGGCCGGTGTCCGGCTCTATCTGGATCTTCCTGTCGGCGTCCATCCGGACGGCTATGATGCGTGGAAGTACCGAAACCTGTTCGCTACCGGAATTGCAACGGGGGCGCCGCCCGATCCGTTTTTTATGGGCGGCCAGAACTGGGGGTTTTCCCCCATGCACCCTGAACAGCTCAGGGAAGCAGGATACGCATACTGGCGGGCAGTCCTTCAGCACCATTTCCGCCACGCAAAACTGCTCCGGATAGATCATGTGATGGCCATGCACCGGCTTTACTGGATTCCCCAGGGTGCTCCGGCCACCGAGGGTGTCTATGTCCGGTATGAAGCTGACGAGTTCCAGGCGATAACGGCACTAGAGGCCAAAAAACAGGGCGCGGTAGTTATCGGAGAGGATCTGGGGACCGTTCCTGATGAAGTTCGTTCCGGCATGGAGCGCCGTTCATTCCAGCGGCTCTATGTCATGCAGTTCGCCTGCCGTGAAAACGCAGAAGCCGCAATCGAGCCACCGTTGCCTTCAATGGCGGCCAGTTTCAATACACACGATCTGCCGCCATTTGCCGCCTTCTGGAGCGGCAGCGATATCGAGCGCCGGCTCGTAATGGGTCATATTGACGAGAGTATGGCAGGCAATGAACGGGAGCAGAGGGCCCGGCTCCGGCAGTCGGTGGTTGCCTACCTGCGGCGACAGGGATTGATGGCAGAAAGCGATGAAAGTCCTCAAGGGGTCTTGCGGGCCTGCCTTCAGTGGCTGGCTGCGAGCCCCGCGTGGCTTATGCTGATCAATCTGGAAGACCTGTGGGGGGAGGAACACCCCCAGAACACCCCCGGTACCCAGCACGAATGTCCCAACTGGAGCCGTCGCTCCCGCCTCGATATAGGGGCGATGGCTGGCGACAAGGCGGTTATGGAACTGCTGGCGCTCGTAAATCGTATACGGAACGGTTCTACTGGCAGTTCTGGAGGCTGACACGCTGTGACCCATCCAGCGAAGCTGACGGATCACGACCTGTACCTCTTCAACGAGGGGACGCATTTCCGCTTGTACGAAAAATTTGGCGCCCATCCGGTAGTTCAGGATGGTATTGCGGGCGTCCAGTTTGCGGTATGGGCACCGAACGCCGGCCGGATCGCGGTAATCGGCGAGTTTAACGGGTGGGACAAGAGCCGCCATGCGATGGAGCCGAGGGGCAGTTCCGGTGTATGGGAACTATTCGTACCTGGGGCTGCAGCCGGGCAACGCTACAAGTATTTCATTGAATCGCGTATCGGCAGCTATTCGGTGGACAAGACCGATCCATTCGCAAATTTTGCAGAGATACCGCCACAAACGGCATCAGTAATCTGGAACCTTGATTATGAGTGGAATGATCGGGCCTGGATGGCTTCCCGGCGGGACTATCACTCACTGCAGGCGCCGGTTTCCATTTACGAAGTTCACCTGGGTTCGTGGATACGGGATCCTTCCGAACCGGACCGAATCCTGTCGTGCCGGGAGGTTGCTCCCCGCCTGGCGGCTTATGTCCGCCGTATGGGCTTTACCCATGTCGAACTGCTGCCGGTCATGGAACATCCGTTTTATGCGTCGTGGGGCTATCAGACGACAGGGTATTTCGCCCCTTCCAGCCGGTACGGCAATCCGCAGGATTTCATGTACCTGATCGATCACCTGCATCAGGAGGGGATCGGCGTTATTCTCGACTGGGTGCCGTCACACTTTCCTTCCGATGAACATGGGCTTGCCTACTTTGATGGCACGCATCTTTATGAGCATGCGGACCCGAGGCTCGGTTATCATCCGGACTGGCGCAGTTATATCTTCAACTATGGCCGCCATGAGGTGAGATCATTCCTGGCGAGCAGCGCAGTTTTCTGGCTGGATAAATATCATGCCGATGGCCTTCGGGTGGATGCCGTCGCATCTATGCTTTACCTCGACTATTCGCGCAAGGAAGGCGAATGGATCCCGAACCGGTATGGGGGCAAGGAAAACCTGGAGGCCATTTCATTCCTGAGATGGCTGAATGAGACCATCTATGCCCAGTACCCGGACGTGCAGACAGTCGCCGAAGAATCGACGGCCTGGCCTATGGTGTCCAAGCCTGTTTATGTCGGGGGGCTGGGGTTCGGGCTCAAGTGGGACATGGGCTGGATGCACGACATGCTGGAATACTTTTCCCTTGATTCGGTATTCCGCCAGTTTCATCACAACCAGATCACGTTCCGGATGCTTTATGCATTTACTGAAAATTTTGTTTTGCCGCTTTCGCATGACGAGGTAGTTCACGGAAAAGGCTCCTTGCTGGGAAAGATGCCAGGGGATGAGTGGCAGCAGTTTGCCAACCTGCGGCTCCTGTTCGCCGCGCAATTCGCCCAGCCGGGAAAAAAGCTGCTATTCATGGGTTCCGAATTCGGTCAACGCCGGGAATGGGATCACGACCAGAGCCTTGACTGGCATCTGGCCGACACGGGGCTGCATGCGGGAATGCAGCGCCTGATGGGTGACCTGAACCGTCTCTATCGTGGTGAGCCGGCCTTGCACGAGCTTGATGCGGCTCCTGATGGATTTCAGTGGATTGACTGTCACGACAGCCAGCAAAGCGTCGTCAGTTTCCTTCGGCGGGGTACGAAGCCGGACCGACTGGTAGCTGTGGTATTCAACCTGACTCCTGTGCCCCGGCATGGGTACCGGATCGGACTGCCGATGGGCGGGCGGTGGGCCGAACTGCTGAATACCGATTCCCGTTACTATGGTGGCAGCGGGCAGGGAAATCTTGGCGGTATCGATACCGAGCAGATTCCTGCGCATGGGCACCAGTGGTCAGCGCGACTGACGCTTCCTCCCCTGGGTGCGATCTTTTTGAAACAGGCCGACGGGCAATAAACCTACCCCCGCCGGTTTTTGCCGTGTTAAGATAGTGGCAATCATGGGCAGTGTTCACCACTATCAGGTTGAAGGGATGCACTGTGCATCGTGTGCAGTGCGTGTCGAGGATGCCTTGAGAAGCATCCCCGGCGTGGAATCCTGCGCCGTCAACTTTGCTGCCAAGCAGGCGCAGGTAAGTGGTGAGGCTGATATCAAAGCTATGGAGACGGCGGTTCGGTCCCTTGGCTATGAACTTCGCCCGATGGGCTCAAGCAATACCGATGAATCCGGCTCTGCCATCCGGGTGAACGCAGCTCGCCAGAATGCAATTATCGCCCTGATTCTCTCAGTTCCGCTTCTGGCCCTTCATTTTGCCGGTCACGGGGCTGCCGTGATGCTGGTATCCGGTGCGTTGGCTACCGCTATCGTTGTGGGGCCTGGCCGTGCCATTTACAGCCGGGCTTTCCGGGCAGCGGTGCGGGGGACCCTGAACATGGACTCTCTGGTCGCCATGGGTAGCGGAACAGCCTTCATGGCCGGCTGGGCTGGAATAGCGCTGGACGATCACCGGCTGGTGGATTTCCCGGCAGCGGGCCTCATTCTCTCATTTGTCACGATGGGGAAATATCTGGAGGAAAAGGTTTCCCGGCGGACGGGGGAATCACTTGAGGAGCTGGAAAAGGCAATTCCCCAGTGGGCTCACCGGCTTGGCGCCGGCAGTGAACCTGATGATGTGCCTGCCACGGCACTTGTTCCCGGCGATCTCATCATTGTCCGCCCGGGGGAGGCGGTCCCGGCAGATGGGGAGGTAACCGGCGGACGTTCGTCAGTCAGTACCGCACTTCTGACCGGAGAGCCACTGCCGGTTCTGAAGGAGTCTGGGTCGAGAATTATCGCCGGATCTGTCAATAATGACGCCCCGCTGACGATCCGGGTGACAGCTACCGGAGAATCGAGTTTCCACGGGAATCTCATCCGGCTGGCCCGTGAAGGCCAGAATATCCGCCCTGGCATCCAGAAGCTGGCCGACCGGGTTTCGGCCTGGTTCGTTCCGGTGACTGCCGCGATTGCGGGGCTAACATTTGGTATCTGGTGGTATCTCACCGGAGACTTGGCAGAAGCTCTTGTCCCGGCGGTCACGGTGCTGGTGATTGCCTGCCCTTGCGCTTTGGGACTGGCCACGCCTGCGGCGGTTTCCGCACTGGCGGGTTGGGCGGCCAGGCGGGGGATCCTGATCCGGAGCGGCAAAGCCATTGAGCAATCGCCGCAGCTCAGGGCAATTGTTCTGGATAAGACGGGGACGCTTACGCAAGGTCTTCCGGAGGTGGTTGAATATGTCCACCAGTCACGGATTATCCCGCAGGATGAGGTGCTGGCTGTTGCACTGGCATTGGAGCGGCGAAGCGAGCATCCCCTTGCCCGGGCCATTGAGCGGTATCTCTCGCCCCGAAATCTCGCGGATATAACACTTACGGAGATAATGAACTTTCCCGGCGAAGGAATCTCCGCCCAGTGGAACGGGAAGGCCGTGGCAGTGGGTTCCCGGGAATATGTCGTCACCCGGCATCAGATTGACCGGTCGCACCTGCTCCGGATGATCGGACTGCATCCGCACGCCACACGTAGCTATGTCGCAATAGATGGCAAACTTGGCGGCATATTCTACCTGAATGACCCGATACGTAGTGGAGCGGAAAACGCTGTTTCGCGGCTCCGGGCTTCTGGAATAGAGCCGGTGCTTTCCACTGGCGACAACGAACAGGCCGCGGGGCTGGTGGCAAAGACGCTTGGGATCTCCCGGTTTCATGCGAATGAGTTACCAGCGGCCAAGCTCGACCGTATCCAGAAGATACGCTCGGAACTGGGCCCGGTAGCCATGGTTGGTGACGGGATCAATGACACGGCGGCCCTGCAGGCAGCCGATCTGTCCATCGGGATGGGGACGGGCACCAGCGCCGCCCAGGCTGCAGCGGATATCGTCCTTCTGCGAAATGATATGAATCTGCTCGCTGACGCACTGGAAGGGGCCAGGGAGTGCGCGTCCAATATACGGCAGAATCTTGTCTGGGCATTCCTGTTCAATGCCGTTGCGATTCCCGTAGCTGCGGCAGGCCTCCTTCCCCCCATGTATGGGGCGCTCGCCATGTCGCTTTCGTCGGTGCTGGTAGTAACAAATGCCCTCCGGCTCACCCGGTTCCAGCCGGGGGGTACGGAAACACCATCCGCGGCTACGGAGTGGGTGCCTAGTATCGAGGAGGCTCTGCCGGAGAATGAAGCCAGAGTGCTGACCTGCAATGTCCAGAGTGATGAAGACGAACGAAAGCTGAGAAGCCATCTGGCAGAACTGAATGGGTTTCTGGAGGCCCGGATGGATCGCAGGAAACAGATACTGAACGTCAGGTTCGATCCAAACCGTGTTTCACGTGTCCGTCTGATCGAAACGGTACGTGCTGCTGGGTATACCGATATGGACCCTGGCTATCTCCACACGACTAACTATGGTCCCGCCGGGGACCGATGGAAATACAAATAGAGTTAGTGCGTCTTTTGGCGTGCAACGTGGGCACGGGTCCGGTTTTCCTCGATATTGGAAACCGTCCGGGCGTAATCCTCGCTCGTGAACGAGATGGATTTCAGCACGTGCTCAAGCTCGTTACGCTGTTTTTCGATCTCCACAGGATCGAGTTCGTCGAGGGATTCGGCCTTGTCGGCAAGCACGACAACCCCCTTTTCACTTACCTGCAGGAAGCCACCGTGGCAGGCGAAGATGTGCTCCTTGCCGCCCGGTTCACGCAGGCGAAGGGGGCCGCTGCCCAGCATTGCCAGGAAAGGCGTGTGGCCAGGAAGTATACCGACTTCCCCGCTGGCCGCCGGAGCAATCACCTCTATGACATCAAGTGATGCCGCCTTCCGGAAAGGGGTAATCACCTCACAGTGGAACGGTCCAGCTACGGCCATTTCTGGTTGACTCCCTCGCTAGCGCCGGGCCACTCAGGCGGCACCGGCCAGCTGCTTGGCCTTGTCAATGGCTTCCTCGATGGAGCCGACCATGTAGAACGCCTGCTCGGGCAGGGCGTCATGCTTGCCCTCGAGGATTTCCTTGAATGAACGGATCGTGTCCTTCACCTTCACATAGCGGCCGGCCTGTCCGGTGAACTGCTCGGCGACATGGAACGGCTGGGACAGGAAACGCTGGATCTTCCGGGCGCGGGCCACAACGGTCTTGTCCTCTTCGGAAAGTTCATCCATGCCCAGAATCGCGATGATGTCCTGCAGATCCTTGTATCGCTGGAGAATCTGCTGGATCTGACGGGCGACCTGATAGTGCTCTTCGCCCACGACCTGTGGATCGAGGATACGGGAAGTCGAGTCGAGCGGATCGACGGCGGGGTAGATGCCCAGCTCGGATATTTGCCGCGAAAGCACGGTCGTCGCATCGAGGTGCGCAAAGGCCGTCGCCGGGGCAGGGTCGGTCAAGTCGTCGGCAGGCACGTAGATCGCCTGGACGGAAGTGATTGATCCCTTGTTGGTTGTCGTGATCCGCTCCTGAAGCTCGCCCATTTCAGTGGACAACGTCGGCTGGTAGCCCACGGCCGAAGGGATGCGGCCGAGGAGCGCAGACACTTCCGAACCAGCCTGGGTAAACCGGAAGATGTTATCGACGAACAGGAGTACGTCCTGGCCTTCCTGATCGCGGAAATACTCGGCGACGGTAAGGGCGGTAAGCGCCACACGTGCGCGGGCTCCCGGCGGCTCATTCATCTGTCCATAAACGAGAGCACATTTGGACTGGTCAACCTTGATTACATAACCACCGTGTGGGCCTTTCTTTGGGTGCCCCTTGTCGTCCTTTTCAGCCACGATGACGTTTGATTCAATCATTTCGTGGTAAAGGTCATTGCCCTCGCGGGTGCGTTCACCCACGCCGGCAAACACAGAGAATCCGCCGTGTCCTTTGGCGATGTTGTTGATGAGCTCCATGATGAGCACGGTCTTGCCCACACCGGCACCACCGAACAGGCCGATCTTGCCGCCGCGGGAGTAGGGTTCCAGCAGGTCGATCACCTTGATACCGGTTTCCAGCATTTCGACCTTGGTGGAAAGGTCGGCGAACTTCGGGCTCGGGCGGTGAATCTCCCAGCGTTCCTTGGTGGTCACGGGACCCACGTCGTCAACCGGCTGTCCGACCACGTTCATGATCCGGCCCAGTGTTTCACGGCCCACGGGTGTCGTGACGCCCTTGCCGGTATTCCTGGCCTCCATACCGCGCTTCAGGCCGTCGGTCGTGTCCATGGCGATTGTCCGGACGATATGCTCGCCCAGGTGAAGTGCCACTTCGAGTACCAGATTGTCTGCCTGGTCGTTGATGAACGGGTTGGTGACGGTAAGAGCCGTGTAGATTTCGGGAATGGCGGTGTCAGTGAACTCGACGTCCACGACGGGCCCCATTACCTGCAGAATTCGTCCGTTACCGGCTGCCATGTTGTCTGACCTCTCGTTTCCATTGGACCGGGGTATTCACCCCGGTCCGTTTCGCTAGAAATTTCAACCCTTGAGCGACTCGGCGCCGCCGATGATCTCCATCAACTCCTTGGTGATCAGTGCCTGGCGGGCACGGTTCATCTGGAGCGTTAGCGAGCCAATCGCTTCCGAACAGTTCTTTGTCGCGCTCTCCATCGCCGTCATCCGGGCGGCATGTTCAGACGCCACCGATTCCAGAATTGCCTGCTGTATGCAGCTTGCCACATATCGTGGCAGCAGCGTGGAGAGTATCTCCTCACGGGCAGGCTCATAGATGTAGTCTGGTGGTGCCGGAACTGCCGGATCGTTTTCAACACTGATGGGCAGGAGCTTCTCGAAAGTGATTTCCTGGGCAATTGCCGACTTAAACTTGTTGTAGGCGATAGTGACCGACCGGTATTTCCCACCCGTAAATCCTTCTACCACGAACCGTTCCAGTTCCTGGGCGGCTTTGGGCGATGTCGGGGATGTGGACGGGACGCTGGAATCAGATTTCCAGCCCCAGGCCTTGAAAAACTCCTGCCCCTTGCGGCCCACAAAACGGATCTGGATATTCTCAGGGGAGGGTAACTGGTCGTCAGGCATGATCTGCCCGCGAAGGCGCCGACTGAGATTCCCGTTGAAGCCGCCGCACAGGCCCCTGTCTGAGGTTACCAGAACAATCAGGTCAGCTCCATTTTCCGGTTGCTGGAGCAGGGGGTGGCCACGATGTTCAGCGCGCCGGGCCATCTCAGTAATGATCCGGCGCAGACCGTTGGCATATTCCCGGTGATTGAGAGCGGCCATCTGGGCGCGGCGGAGCTTGGCGGCCGAAACGAGCTTCATCGCACGCGTGATCTTCTGCGTGTTCTTCACAGACTTGATGCGCGTGCGGTAGGTTTTCAGGCTCGGCATCGGGACAAGGCTCCGTGTGATGGGTTAGGTGGCTGCTCCGGTTGCTGGGATCAGGCCTTGAACTGGCCGGCGAATTCCGCCAGCGACTTGTCGAGTGCCTCGCGGACTTCCTTGGAAAGCTCCTTCTTCTCCAGAATCAGCTTTCCAACTTCAGGGTGCTTGGCGTCCATGAAGGTGATCAGTTCACTGAAGTAGCGGCGGATGGCTGGCACCGGGTAGGCGCGAATCCATGTCTTCCCGTCGGGTTTGCGCTGTGTGCCGGCGTAGATCTGGATGACCTGTTTTTCCACCGGCATCGGCTCGTACTGGCCCTGCTTGAGCAGTTCCACCAGCCGTTCGCCATTGGCCAGCGATTCCTGGGTTGCTTCGTCCAGATCCGAGCCGAACTGGGCAAAAGCCGCCAGTTCGCGGTACTGGGCGAGGGTAAGCCGGAGCTGGCCTGCCACCTGTTTCATGGCCTTGATCTGGGCGTTGCCGCCGACGCGGGATACCGAGAGGCCCACGTTCACTGCAGGCCGGACGCCCGAGTAGAACAGATCCGTTTCGAGGTAGATCTGGCCGTCGGTAATCGAAATAACGTTGGTCGGGATATAGGCCGAAACGTCACCAGCCTGTGTTTCGATGATCGGCAGTGCCGTAAGCGAGCCGGCACCCTTGGCGTCCGACAGCTTGCAGGCGCGCTCCAGGAGCCGTGAGTGAAGATAGAACACGTCGCCCGGATAGGCCTCGCGTCCGGGCGGACGGCGGAGCAGCAGCGAGAGCTGGCGATAGGCAACAGCCTGCTTCGAAAGGTCGTCATAGATGATAAGTGCATGCATTCCGTTGTCGCGAAAGTATTCGCCGATTGTCGCGCCAACGTATGGGGCCACAAACTGGAGCGGTGCGGGATCGGTAGCTGTGGCAGCGACGACGATGGTGTAGTCCATTGCTCCGTGCTGGCGGAGCTTGTCGACCACCTGTGCGATGGTCGAGCCCTTCTGGCCGATAGCGACATAGATGCAGAATACGCCGGTAGTCTTCTGGTTGATGATGGTATCGACGGCGACGGCGGTTTTGCCGGTCTGGCGGTCTCCAATGATCAGTTCCCGCTGGCCTCGGCCCACCGGAATCATGCCGTCAATGGCCTTAATACCGGTCTGGAGAGGTTCATGGACTGACTTGCGCTCGATGATGCCGGGCGCTTTCATCTCGATATAGCGGGATTGGGTGGAGTTGATCGGGCCCTTTCCGTCGATGGGCTCGCCGACGGCATTGATGACACGGCCGCAGAGTTCCTTGCCCACCGGAACCGATGCGATTTTCTTCGTGCGCTTGACGATGTCGCCTTCACGGATTTCGGCGTCGGAACCCAGTACGGCGACGCCCACGTTGTCCTCTTCCAGGTTCAGGACGAGGCCGCGGACACCGTTATGGAACTCCACGAGTTCGGATGCCTGGACGTTGGACAGTCCATGGATGCGGGCAATACCGTCACCGACCTGCAGCACAGTTCCGACTTCCTCGGCTTCAATGGCGGCCTCATAGTCGTGAATCTGCTTTTTGATGATGGACGATATTTCAGAGGCTGATATCTTCATCCTGGTTTCCGTTCCCGGGGACTTTTACAGTCCCGCTTGCGTCAGTTTGTCCATGCAGAGCCCGTATTGGGACGCCACACGGCGTTAAATCCTGTTCCGGAACCTGCTCAGGTTCCCTGCTCAATGCGCCGTGACAGCTTCTGGAGTTGCGTCCGGACGGTCCCGTCCAGCACGGTGTCACCGATACGTGCCCGAACCCCGCCGATCAGATCCGGATCGAGCGCGTAACTGCACTCGACCTTGCGTCTTGCAATCCGTTCCAGCTGGACTTGCAGCTTGCTACGGATTTCACCGGACAGTTCTGAGGCACTTGCGATCTGGGCCCTGGCGATGCCGGCTTTTTCGTCGGCAAGACGCTGGAATTCATCAATAATAACCGGGAGTACCCGTGTACGATTGTGCACGATCAGTATTTTGACCAGGTTGACGGCAGCCTTGGGCATCCCAAGCTTGCCCGCAATGTCCTCAAATACGGCCAGCCGCTGGGCCGTACTGAATAGCCCCCCATAGAGCAGTTTTTCGAGATGTGCGTGCCCCCGAATCTCGGCATCCAGATCTGTCAAGGCGGCTAGTGCCGCCGGTGCCGCGGCGCCGGTTTCTTCAATCAGCGCACGGGCATAGCGTTTGGCAACGGCGCGGTTGATCATTGCACGCCTCCAAGACGGGTCACGAACTCCCCGGCGAGCCGTGTCTGGTCGTTGGCAGTAATGGTGGACCGGGCTTTCTGCTCGGCCAGTTCGGTTGCCAGCCGGTTGGCCTCGGCCCGCAGGGCGATCAGTGCGCGCTCGCGCTCGCCTTCGGCCATGGCCCTGGCATCCTCAACTATCCGGGTGGCAGTCTTTTCGGCTTCCCGGCGGAGATGTTCACTCTCGGCCTTTGCTTCCGTCTCAAACCGCTGGCGGAGGGTTGCTACATCGGCATCGGCCTTGGCAATTTTGTCTTTGGCCTCAGCGAGCAGGCGCTCTGCTTCGACCCTGGCCTTGCCGGCTGCTTCGATGGCTTCCTTCAAGTCGCGGGCACGTGTGGAAAAATACTCTCTTAGCGGCTTGCGGAGTGCGAAGATCAGGGCCGTGAAAAGTATGCCCGAGTTTACCACTCCAACAATGACCGTATGGCCGAAGGAGTGCTCCCCGTTTCCGGCTGCATAAGCCGCTGATACCGGAAGGAGTGCGAATGTTAACCCGAGGGTAACCGGACGGCAGATCATGCAGCCCCTCCGATTACCTTGCGGGCCATTTCGGTCGCGATGCGCTCGATTTCATTGCGAAGCTCAACCCGGGTGGTCTCGGCCTCGTTGCGGATGGTATTGCGCGAATTGTCGAGATTCCGCTCCGCTTCGGTGCGGGCCTGAAGGAGTTTCTGCTCACACTCGGAGCGGGCTTGCCCGATGAGTTTTTCCCGCATGGTCATGGCTTCGTCGGTCGCGTTTTTCACGCGGGCCGCATAGTCACGGGCGAGTGTGTCGGCCTCCACCTGAAGGGTAGCTGCACCTTGACTGGCACCCGTGGAGGCGGCTTTGCGGCGTTCAACCGTCGCAAGCACCGGCTCGAACATCAGTTTGTTCAGGGCGACAACCGCGATCCAGAAGATCGGGAGCATGAAAAAGAAGGAAAGTGGTATCTGGCCTTCAAAGCCGGGAAGCGGATGGCTGAGCGTTTCGATCAGAGAGTCCACTCATCTCCCCTTTGAGTGTGCAAAGAACGTGATTTTGGGCCGGAAACAGGGCGTCAGAAGCATCCGGCAGTTGGCGGAACTGCGCGTTGTTCCGTTCCAAGCGGCCTAGCGAATATCCGCCGGACTGCTTCAAGTCAAGACTGTTTGAACGATTGGTGAACGCTGACCGGAATACCCATTCCAGCCATTCCAGGCTGGCGAAATCCCGCTATTTCCCACGACTGGGTTCTGCGGCGGCAAGGGTAAGCCGGGAGGTACCCGAAGTAGTCGCACCCATCCGGCAGGTGCCCTCGAAGTTCGCGCCGTTGTGGATTTCGAGGCTGCCCGCAGGGGCTTCCAGTTCTCCACGGAAGCGGCCAGTAGAGGTAATGATTATCTTCTCGCGAACCCGGACCTGGCCGGTGACTTCACCGGCGATTTCCAGGGTGCCTACCTCGATTTCGCCGTTGACGGTTCCCTTATCCAGAACAACAAGGTGGTCATTACCGGATATTTCTCCAGTGAACTTGCCATTGATATGGATAGTCCCCGAAAAGGTCAGTCGTCCTTCAAATGCCGTTCCGGCATCGAGGAGTGCCGTCAATGTATGCTTGGGCGTACCGCCAATCAGTCCCGCGACCTTGCTCCCGGTGGAGGTGGAATCTTTCTTGTTGTTGAACATGGACCCAGAACCTCTGAAAATAGGGCCGCCAACCATATGGCTGACAGGGTGTTTCACGGGACAGTCATTGGGAGTTATAAAGGATTCCGACGGGCTGGCCAAGTCCCGTTAATGCTTATGGAACCAGCGAGGGAGCGTCCAAGCAGTGAGACTGAGGCCATTCCCGAAAGGGTTGAGCTGGAAAATCATCCTGAACCGGGCTGAAGCGTCCAGGGCCGGACCGTCAGAAGCCACTCTTGCGGCTGAACTCCAGTCGAGGCTGATATCGCTTAAAGGGGACTTCTACGATCCGGCAACCGGCCGGGTGGACTACCAGAGGCTTCGGGAGAGTTCCGAATGGCAGGGTATTCGCTCCCTCACCGCGAACCTGCGCCAGTTCAATCCATTGAATCTGAAGAGGGATGATGCAGCCAAGGCGTTCTGGATCAACCTTTATAATGCCATGATTATTGATGCGATTACAGAACTGGGCATACGCAGCACAGTATGGGAGGTTCCGCTCGTTTTTTCCCGTGTGGCATACGATGTGGGCGGGCATATTCTGACTGCTGACATGATTGAGCACGGGATTCTCCGGGCAAACGCCCGTCCGCCATATCCTTTATCTGGACCGTACTTCGCACCCGGTTCGTCTCAGCTCGTCCTTGCCCTCGGGCGATTGGATCCCCGTATTCATTTTGCGCTGGTGTGCGGCTCCAAAAGGTGCCCGCCTATTGGCTTCTATGAAGAAACGGGGCTCGACACCCAGCTCAGTATGGCAACCCGGGCCTTTATCAATGCCGAAACGGTGGTTGATAGTGGAACAAAGCTGGTGACGACCTCGTCCATTTTCAAATACTATGCGGATGATTTTGGGGGCATGCCTTCGGGCCTGTCCCGGTTTTTGGCGTCATGGCTGGATAATGCCAAAACCGCCGAATGGCTAAGGGAGCATGCGCATAGTGCAAGATTTGAGTTCAGACGGTACGACTGGTCCTTGAACCGATAGGAAAAACCTCTGTCTGCAATCCAGCTAAATCACGCCCTCCTGCTTACGCTCGCCTTTTCGGTGTCAGCGCCAGTGTCCCATTGGTGGGCCTGCTGGCGCGCATGGGACTTTTCACGGTATCCGCCTCTTCCTGTCGGACTTTCACTCGCAGCCATTCTGAATGCCATCCTTGTTGTCATGTACGGCGGGAACCCGCTGGTCGTTGGATTCGCACTCCCGTCATTCCTCTACCTCATCTATTTGCGTTTCCCAGATCCCCCGCTTGCTGGGCCGCAAAAACGGCTTTCGGCCGGAATGCCGGTGCCGGCAGTCCTGCCGGGTGCCAACTGGCCAGCAGTCATCGTTCTGAATGCCGGTACAAACGAGCCGTTTTCCCGGCTGGAACTCAACGGTCTGGGTCCACTGGCTGAAGAGCTGCTCCTGGGCGGCATCAGCCTCCATCTGGTGGCGAATGACATGGAAGAGAAGCTCAAGCTGTCGCTCGGAGATGCGCCGGTTGTTATTCACGCCGATCCGGACCGGAAGATCGCGGAACAGTTTGGATGCGTCCCCATTGCTGCCGAAAGCAGCAGTGTCCCTGTCGTTCCTGCATTCTTCTATGCGGACCAGAATCGGGTCTTACGCATGGCGTTCTATTCATCGCATCTGTGTGAACGGCTCGGCCCGGAGGCAGCACTAAACCGGCTGGAGCGGGAACTGGGCATTGTAATTCCGGATGAAGCCACGGTGGCCGGCAAGTCTGGGGATATTCCCGCATGAATGTGGTTGATTTTATCCGCACCAAGGCAGAAAGCCGTTCTCATCCACCGGGTGCCATTGCCAGATTTGTGAGCGAACTGGTACGCGATACGGTACCTGATTACCAGGTGTCTGCCTGGCTGATGGCGGTGAGGCTGAGCGGGCTTGATCCGGACGAAACGGTCGAGCTGACGCGTGCGATGGCGGCCTCTGGCCGCCAGTTGAACTGGAAGATGCGAGGCGCGCCTCCGACGGTGGACAAGCATTCGACCGGCGGAGAAGGCGACAAGATAACGCTTCTGCTGGTACCAATGCTTGTTGCCTGCGGGCTCAGGGTTCCGACAATTGCGGGCAGGGCGCTTGGGTTTACCGGGGGTACCATCGACAAGATGGAAGCCATTCCCGGATTCCGGACGGCGCTGGAACTGCGGTCATTCCAGTCCGTGATCAGATACGCTGGAGGGGCAATCGTGGGCCAGTCGGCCTCCATCGCCCCAGCCGATCGCATCCTGTATGCTCTCCGTGATGCCACGGCGACGGTCGAATCGACCCCCCTGATTACCGCAAGCATCGTATCCAAGAAGGTCGCCGAGGGGGTCGCTCATATTGTTTATGACGTGAAGGCGGGCTCTGGCGCATTCATGCGTGACAGTGTGAGTGCGGCCCATCTTGCCCGGTCACTGGTGAGCGTGTCGCGTGATCTTGGTTTGGATGCCCGGGCGCTCGTGACTGATATGCATGAGCCGCTTGGTTTGGCGGCCGGCAATGCAGTTGAAGTGGCAGAGGCCGTCGAGATTCTCCGGGGAGACGTATCGCCGCGCTCGGCGCGGGTCGTGGAACTGGCGCTGCGGCTCGGGTCTGAGCTCCTGCGAATGGCCAAGGTGGAAAAAACCGATGACAGCGCTCGGCGCAGGCTTTTTACGGTGCTTTCGTCGGGAGCCGCCTTTGAGGCATTCGCCCGGATGGTCAGGGCGCAAGGGGGACAGACAAAATGGATGAACCGGCCGTGGTCGATAGTTCCCCGCCACAGGACATTCGTACTGCCGGCATCACGGGATGGATGGGTGGAGTGGCGGGAAACCTGGCGGTTCGGCGAAGCCCTGCGGTTACTGGGCGCTGGCCGTGCCCGGCGTTCAGACAAAATTGTCCCTGCTGCCGGTGCCATTGTCCACGCAGGCAGCGGCCAGAAAGTATCCCGCGGTGATATAATTCTCGAATTGCACTACGCTCACCGGTCCAGGTTGGATGATGCGCTTCAGAGCCTGAAGGGAGCCGTTGCAGTGGCCGCTTCACCCGTTCGTGCGAAGCCACTGGTAATGAAACGGATAGGATAGACGGAATGAATTCGTGGACCTCGGCCGTCGAAGCCCTTCGCGCAGCACTCGAAGGCCGGTTTGGTGCTCCTCCGGGCACCGCGATAGTTCTGGGGTCAGGGCAAAGTGAAGTTGCGGAGATGCTTGCGGGGGGCAGTCCCGCCGTGAAGGTACCATCTTCTGATCTTCCGGGGATACCTGGGCCGTCTGTTGAGGGGCATCGGGGGGAACTGATCCGTCCGGGCGAAAAGGACTTCTTGCTGGTCTGCGGAAGGCTTCATCTATACGAAGGCCATTCGGCCGAAACATGCGTGCGGCTGGTGCGGGCACTGGCACGATGGGGCGTGAAGAATCTGGTCCTGACCAACGCATCCGGGTCGCTTCGCCGTGAATACAAGCCCGGCCAGATCGTTATACTTGATGACCATATCAACCTGTCCGGTGCCAATCCGCTGGAGGGAAAGCATGTGGCAGGCTGGGGTACAAGGTTTCCGGACATGAACTGGGTTTATGATCTCAAACTCAGGAAGGCTGCCCGGAGAGCAGCGCGCCGGCTAGCTGTCCGGATGAAGCACGGCATCTATGTCCAGGTGCGCGGGCCATCATATGAAACCCCGGCAGAGGTGAAGGCGTTTGCCCGGCTCGGCGGTGATGTCGTAGGTATGTCCACTGCAATCGAAGCTATCGCTGCTCGGCATCTGGGAATGCGGGTGCTGGGGTTGTCGGTGGTAACGAATCTTGCCGGGGGTTTTGGCGGGAAATTGTCCCATGACGATGTGGTCGCCAGGTCAAAGGAAATGCAGCCAGTTCTGGCCCGGCTGATAGAGGAAACGCTCCGTGTCGAAACGCTTTCACCGCGACCCGCTGATCGAAAACGCGCGTAATGCCGCGGGAAAGGCATATGCGCCATATAGCCGCTATAATGTGGGCGCAGCGATGGAACTGCGTGTCGCCGGAGAGACGTCGGCGTATATCAGCGGCTGCAATATCGAGAATGCCTCTTATGGTCTTTCTATCTGTGCCGAAAGAAGTGTTATTTCCCGAATGGTCTCCGACGGCATCGAACCATCCAGGATAAAGCGGCTCGCGGTGTCAGCCAAAGGGGCAGGATACCCCCGGCCTTGCGGGGCGTGTTTGCAGGTCTTGAGCGAGTTTTTTCCTGATCTGGAGATCGTGCTTGACCGCGGAGCAGGTCCGGTTCAGCGGGCAAGACTCAGGAAGCTTCTACCCGGCGCATTCAGATTGGGATAGGTTAGGCCGGTGAACGGGATACGTACTCTTTATACGGACATGCAGTTGCGCGATCGGGTCACTGCGGTTGCCGGTGAGATCAACCGCACGCTGCCTCCTGGGGAACTGGACGTCATTGGAATCCTGAAGGGGTCATTTGTCTTTCTGTCCGATCTGGTGCGGCAGATCGAGCGCCCCTGCCGGATCGACTTCCTGAGAGTGGCCAGTTACGGCGCTGCGCGTACATCATCGGGTGAAATCCGGTTGCTCACCGATATCAGCCTGAATATTTCCGGACGGCGGGTGCTGATCGTTGAGGATATTGTTGATAGCGGGATGTCGCTTAAATACATCCGGAGCCACCTCATGGGGAAATCCCCGGAATCTCTCTGGACGGTCGCCCTGCTGTTCAAGGCGACGGCTCCGGATTCCGGCGAACTCCGCAAGCTGATAGACTTCGTGGGATTTGAGCTGGAAGGGAACCCGTTTGTGGTGGGTTACGGCATGGATGACAATGAACAGTACAGAAACCTGCCGTTTATTAGTGTGGCAGACGACTAACCCCGGAGTTTCAGGGGCAGTTCGAACAGGTAATTGATCCTGACAGCGATATCGAGTTCCAGCCAACAGCATATTCTGCTGTCTTGGTATCGGCATCAGTGAAATTTACCACTGGACCCGGCTCTTCATACCAGGGGCCGAGGGAACTGGTTACTTTTGGGAGTGCGGTTCCGGGGGCGAAGCAGCAGAATTCACGGCGCTGTCCGCTCGTGACCTGCCCGCCCGTAACACCTGCGCTGGCGTCGAAACCCACCGTGACTGGAACAGGCTGATTGTTTTTTACGGCAATGATATGGATGCTTTCGTCAGCACCGTCGCCGGGAGGACCACCGGTGCCGCCCATAAAATCGCCACAACCGGCGAGAAACATCGCGGCAAGTAGACCCCAATAGATTGAACGGTTTGGCATGAATGGCATCCACGCAGCAGGAAGCCGCAATATGCCCTCAGCCTGTGCCTTTAACTCTAGACGGTTCGGTGAGGGAGACCAACCCTTACCAGTTCCAGTTCCAGTTTAACGTCCAGGGATTGTCTGCTGACGGATCATAGTATGGCCCACGCCGGAACCGGGCGAATGGCATTCCGAGCATTGGGTTCAGAAAATAGGCGGCTGTGCGCTTAAGACCGGAATCGGAGCGTGCCCACTGGACCGAGGTATCATCCATGATGATTCCGAGAGGCACACCGAGTCCCGGCGTCAGAATGATATCTATTCCAGAGGGAGGCTCATAGATCGATTCGATCAGATACTCGTGCACTGCGGAAACAAGGAAAGACCCAAGGCTGCTGGCCAGCCGTGAGTAGCCGCGGTCCCGGTAATACATATAGTAAACGGCCCCTGCATAGGGGTGGAGAATCCAGTTCGTGTAGAACTGGTTGCCATCATTCCAGGGTGGAACCTGACTGACATTATCCGGCCACCGTTCGTAGCCTCCCCGCAGCAGGCCTCTGGCCGACGTGACATTCAGCGCCCGCTTGAATCCCATGATGACGCCGCTAATGACAATTGTATCAACGGTGAAATCCAGGCCGCTGCGTACAGGGGGCATCAGTGCGTCCCTGGGAATGCCGGGGCCTGTCGCATTCTGATAGGCAATGAGGCGCAGGTCTCCGGTGCTGAGAATGCGTTGCCGGTGCATTCCCGGCAGAACCGGAGAGAGCGGACCGGCATCCAGCCATGCGGCCTGAGCGGGCTGCCCCGGCCTGGAGAATGCCACCTCGCTTATGTCTGCTTCCGTATATACCTTGGAGTCCAGCGGGAAAGACAGGCCGATGCCAAATGTGTAGACCTGGCTGGAATCGAGATTCTTGGTGCTGAAGGTGTGATAGTGGTTCCCCTCAACATAAACGAGGGAATTTTCGGTATGTAACAGGGTCAGCCCGGCGCCGGACGAAATTGAAGGTGCAAATATCGTCGATTTCGCCTCGGTGGTTGATGTATGGGGCAGATAATACGAGTCGTTGAACTGGGTCCATCCCGCTCCGAAGATCGCAAAAAACCGGCGTTCGGCGTCGAAGTCGTAGAGATAAAACCGGTTTCTGAGGTGATAGGCGGAAATGGATGATACACGGTCGCCGCTGCCCGGTGGATCCGAGATACCGAATGCAACGCGCCCTTTCTGACGTTTCAGACCGACCGCGGCGGCAAAATTGATTTCCAGAGACCAGTAGGGCGTGATGAAACGTCCGCCTGCCACATTGGCGCTGTATACGATGTCCACTTCAGGAGGCTGTTCTCCCCGGAAACCATCTGGCGTCAGATATCCGCCGACAGAGCCGGGGGTGAGATAGTGTCCACGCCAGAAGCCGCCCGCCAGTGAACCCAGCAGAAACCAGCCACGGTCAAATCTGTGCCCGGAGCGGAGTTCGCTCTGTGAGGGGCGACGTTCCTCTCCCCAGAGCCTGAAACTGCCGGCAGCCTCTCCGGAGATAACAGACGATTCTGGCGATAATGGAGAAGAGGCTGGCGGCGTGTCGGCAATCGTTTCATCTGCACTTTCGGCAGCAGCCTGGAAGGCTGGAACTGCAACAGAACAGATGAAAACCAGTAAAACTAAGGATCGCCGGATGAGGGACAGGCGGCTTGCGGACATGACGCAGGTCACTAACCCTGTTGCGGCAGCCGTGTCAATGTAAAAACGGGGCAGGAGGCTGTTAGCCAGCGTGTCAGCACTTTTCCGACTCATCATTTTCCTAGCTCTGGAGGTCTACTGGATACGGCGCCTTGCAGGTCATCGCAAGGGAGTCATGTGGACACTGTGGGCACTGCTTGCGGGAATGAACCTCGCGGCCCATGGAATCAAGCGCCAGGTTCCCGGCAGGTGGGTGCTGCCTGGCGAAGAAGATTTCATCTACCGGGCTTTCTACAACGGAGTTGTCACCGGCCACTATCTGTTCGGTATAACGGCGCTGCTGGTTACGGTGCTGTTCGGGGGACGATGGATATGGCGCCTGTCGTTTGGCCGGTCGCAAGCTGCGTTACCCGATCGGGCAAACGCCGTAACGATTGGCCGCAGAGATCTGCTGAAGAATGCCGCCGGTGGCGGTTTCGTTCTGGCCGGGATTGGGACTCTGGCGTCCTCGCGTGTCCGGCCTGACGAGATCATCATTGAACGGTGGAAGGTTCCTGTACCGCTGCATCTGGCTGCCGCGAGCGGCTTTCGTATCGTGCAGGTGACCGATCCGCACGTCGGCCCCATGTTCGACAGCGTTGCATGGAGACACACGCTCCAGATGGCAGTGAAGGAACGGCCGGACCTTATTGCGCTGACGGGAGACTTTATCGACCGGGTGAACGACCGATGGCTGGAGCCGTTCATCGCCCCGCTTTCAGAACTGCCGTACGAGATTCCGGCTATCGCCATAACGGGCAATCACGATCATTATTGGGGTGCAGACCGGCTCCAGAGGGCTGTCGAGGAACGGACGGCCGTGCGGTTTCTGCGGAATTCGGCAGACGAGCAGTTCCTGCAGAAACACGGGATCGAGATTGTCGGTATAGATGATCCGGTAAGCCAGAATCCCAAACTCCCAGCCAGCGCCGGCGGGATGAAGGATGATCAATGGTTGTGGGGCGACCGGACCAGATACCGGATCCTGCTCGCTCACCGTCCGTGGGTCGTGCGGGGCGGGATGGTGCAGCGGGCGTTTGATCTGACGCTGGCAGGCCATACGCATGGCGGGATGATCTCGCCGAATATCCCATTTTTGCCGGAGTTCCGGTTGCTTCGCCCGTTTTATGACCGCGGCTGGTTCCCGCCGGACCGGCGGCTGAACGAGCAGGGATGGCTGTTCGTAAGCCGTGGCGTTGGCTATGCGGGGCCCCGCTGGCGGTTCAACTGCCCTCCGGAGATTTCCGTGCTCGAACTGTCGGCCGTTGTTCGCGAGCCGGAAAAGATATCCTGAGGTTGCCGCATCCGGCGCGGCCTGTTAGGGCAACCTGCGCACTGGTAGCTGATGCCAGAAGCGAAAGGGCAGGATAACGGCAGGCGTGCGCTGGTTGATGTTGTTACTGTTGGCAGTGCTGCCGGTTACCGGACTTTCCCCATCTCCAGTTCTTGCCTGTGCTTCCTGTGCGTGCGGCGATCCGACACTGACCCTTTTCGGTCAGGAAAAACCCTTCGAAAACCGGTTCCGGGCATCGCTTGAGTACCGGCGCCGCTCGGAAAGCACGGGTGCCATGCAGGCAGGCCGAATCAGGTCTACAGAGGACCGCTTTACACTCGGAGCGGCATGGGCTCCGGTAGAAAGTTTGATGGCGGGTATTCAGGTTCCGCTTGTCCGCAAGGAGATGACCGAGCCTAACCTCGCAGAGCAGGGAGCGTTTGGCCTTGGCGATATCGAACTGACCGCCAAACTGTTTTTCTGGCCCGGTTCGGATGCGGGATACCGGCGCCATCTTTTCGGTATCCTGGCTGGGCTCCGCTTTCCCACCAGCAGGACGGAACAAGACGGTACAGGTGCTCCGCTTGCGATCGAGGCCCAGCCCGGTACGGGTGCATGGGCCGGGAACATCGGCGGATGGTATGGCTACTACCGGAACCCGTGGTCGATGCATCTGACTGTCTACGCACATCTTCCATCTGAGGGGCGTCTTCAGTACGAAGCTGGAAAGGCGTTTCTCGCATCGGGAACTCTCCAGTACCAGATTGTCAGGCAGGTTGCTGTCCAGGCGGGGCTTGATACCCGCTGGTCCCGCAGGGACCGGGAAGGCGGGGTTATTCAGCCCAACTCCGGTGGTGCAATACTTTTTGTTTCACCCGGTGTGATCTGGAGTCCCATTGAGGATTTTCTGGTTCATGTGATTGCCCGTATTCCTGCCGCGAACGGCCTGAATGGGAGTCATCAGGAAGGTGTCTATATACAGGGAGGTATGATATATGACTTTTCAACCACAAAGACCCCGTAAGTTGTTCACGGCACTCCTGCTGTCATGTGCAATGACCGCCTGCAGCCATTCCCATGAGGGAATTGAGGTGCAAGTGGGTCTCTGGGTGCATTCCGCTGCGGAAACAACGATGACACTCTCTGCCGGCCTGTCGCCCCTGCACGAAGGCCATCTCCACGTTGATCCGTTCGAGAACGATGAAGGATATCTGATCACGCTGGACCGGGCATTCATTGTAGTGACGTCGGTGGAACTGGTTCCCTGTGGCAATCTGGATGCGGAAGCTATTGGACCGGTCCATGTACCGTCGACGCCGCTGAAGAGCGGTATACCGGTGGTGGCTGACGTGAGCGAGATTATTGGCGAGGAATATCCCGTTGCGGAACTGGCACCACCTGTCGGAGAATACTGCGCCATACGCATCCAGATCGGTCCGGCTGATGATGACGCCGAAGGGCTCCCGGATGATCCGGATATGGTCGGACTGAGCATTTACCTGGAAGGTGAATATGATGATGAAGAACCGTTTCTGATCACATCTGCCAGTTCGTTCACCGGTACTATCGAACTGAAAGACGAAAGTGGTAATTCCAGCCCCTTGCAGTTGGACGAACCGGGCCGTACCCATGTTTTGGCAGGTGCGGCCTATGATACCTGGCTGGACGGCGTGGATTTTGATGGAATGACCACCGGGGAAATGGCAATTGCGATGCTGGAATCAATCAAGGCGTCGTTGCATCACCACACGCACTGATTTCAGGCCCGGAACTCGACTGGCTCCATCAGAATGCGGATCCAGTCCATCTCTTTTCGCATGATACGGGATCCCTCCGCGACCGCCCAGTCGACCTGGGCACGCGAAGGGACCAGATTGAGCGGAGAGAGTGTTCGGGGAAATTCGACTATATCGGCTGCGTAAGGCCTGTTCAGGGCAACCTGGAGCTGGATCACCCGCTGAATGCCCTGCAGGTACAGTTCCTGTGTCCACTTGGGGGCGAAGCAGTCGAATCCCAGAATGAATACATTCCGGGTGCCTATATTGCCATCCATGACCCTGTGGAATGCGGTCCGGCATGCGACGTTGTTAGCCACACCTCCATCAACAAGTGCAGCCAGCCCTTCTCGACGCATCAGTTCGGCAAGGATTCCGTGCATGACGGGATCATCGCGGGTAACGTCGTAATGGAGAATGCCTGGCACGGCTGACGAAAATCCGGCCGCATCCACGGCATCGAAATCCCGCGTGAGCTCATCGCCGCCGATCAGCAGCTCCTTGCATAGCAGCGGATTCATGTAGGCGACGAGCTTGACGAGCTGCCGGGCGATCTGGGCACGGAACTGCCATGGGGGTATCTGGCGGGTGAACGGGTGCAGATGGTGCTCGAACTCCTCCATCGTTTCTCCCAGTGCGCCTTTGGGAAGTCCTGCGACGACGGCCTCATAAGGTATCCCGAGATCCGGCAGCCGCATGGGCCGCCCGTCAGGCAGGTTGAAGTAGGAACTGATCCCGGCGCGCAGAAACAGCCGGAGCAGCCCAGGCAGCCCGTACCTGCGTTTCACGCTGATTGCCCTGAACAAGTTGTCCCAGCGCATGTCATAGGCGAGCTGCATCATGCCGTCGAAATCCGGCTCCCGGTCACGGGCGCGGAACAGGCCCATAATCGAGCCAATGGATGACCCCACGATATATCCGGGTACATATCCGTGCTCATGCATCACCTTGTAGGCACCGATATAGACATATCCTGCGCCACCACCGCCGCCCGCAACGCTGACCCACGTCTTGCGGCAGACCTCGGCATCCAGTTCATTTTCGGACATTTCGTCGGCATGACGGAGGATAATCTGGCGGCGAAGCGCCAGCATGTCGTCCCATAGCCGCCAGGTGGCGTTGAGGAGCTGGGTGTAGCGGATGCGCCCACCGGAGAATGCCTCGCCCAGAACACGATGAACCCGGGTTCGAAAGACCGTCAGCTCCTGTGTCAGGTCGATCTCGAAGCGGGATATCCCCTCCGGACGCGTGGCCTTGCCGGCGGTGCCGGGCCGGAAGCGCGTCAGCCGGGCGAAATTGATGACATAGCGGACCTGGTTGAACTGTGAAGAAGTGAGGCGATGAGGTCTTAGAGCCCGATCGCGGGCAAGTGCAGTTTCCCAGCGGATGAAAGACAGAATCTCGTTACGGGTGACCGGATGTACCGGTGAAAGGCCATAGGTCGGCATCGCGGAGTGAGTCTAGCGGGAACTGCCTGAAATGGATAGAGGTACCGGCATCACCCAGCCGCGGGAAAAATCTCAATGCCCCGAAGAGTGGCCGGGGAAAATGCGCTTTTGCGGATCGATGTAAACCGAAGCGTTATTGATGGCGACAGCCGCCTCCCCAAAGCCGACACTGATGATCTTGGGCTTGCCCTCGTACTGGGAAATATCACCTGCGGCATAGACGCCGGGAATTGAGGTTTCCATCCGGATATTGACCTTCACACCGTCGTTGATCAGCTCAAGCCCCCATTCCCTGATAGGACCTGCATTGGCAATGAAACCCAGGCACCCGAGCACCATGTCGCATTCGAACACTTCGTCCTGTTTGGTCTTGGTGTTGGTGATAATGGCCCGCTCAACCTTGTTGTCGCCTTCGAGAGTTTTCAGCACATAGGGGGTGAGCACCTTGACCGCCTGACGCATCTTGTGGACTGAATCCTCATGCGCCCGGAATTCGTCCCGGCGGTGAATAATGGCCACGTCACGGGCAATCCGGTGAAGATGGAGCGCCCAGTCCACGGCGGAATCGCCGCCACCCGAGACGAGTACCCGCTTGTCCTGGTAGATATGCGGATCGGTCATCACGTAGTAGAGACCTTTCCATTCATACTTGTTGATACTCTCGTCAGCGTACCTTCTCGGAGTGAACAGGCCGATACCGCCGGCGATCAGCAGCACCCGTGTCAGATGGACCTGCTTGTCAGTGCGGATCTCAAGGAGCCCGTCTTCACGGCGGGTAAGGCCCATCGCCTTCTCACCCAGCGCCAGGGTCGGTTCGTACTGGTTCATCTGGTCGGCAAGGGCCCGGACCAGATCCTTGCCACGGATGCGAGGGAAGCCTGCCACGTCATAGATGTCTTTTTCCGGATACAGTGCCGTGATCTGGCCGCCCACTTCCGTGAGCGAATCGATCAGCTTCATCTTGAGCCGCCGGAAACCGGCATAATAGGCGCCGTACATCCCGACCGGTCCTGCACCCAGGATGGTCACGTCAAAGATGTCGTTGGTTTCGCTCATGGGCATTGTGCGGTCTGTTGTGGAGGCCGTTGTCCCCGTTCCCCGTCCGACGCCGTTTACCCGTGGATGGTTCCGGTGGTCAAGAAGAAACTGGCTGGCCATATGGCCCAAAGCGTCGGGTTCGTTGCGGAAATGGCAGTGTAGGGCTACGCTCAGGCCTATGATCTCACGTCATTCTGCAACCGTCCGGCGTATGGCCTTCGGGATTATGGCGGCCATTCTCATGGGTATGGTCATGCCGCTGGCCGCAAATGCGTTTCCTAAAATGGACAGCAAGGCTTTTCAGACCAAGTTCCAGAAGGGCACTGGCAAATGGCGGGTCATCATTATCTGGGGCTCCTGGTGTACCACCTGTGAGGAGGATTTCCGCTCAATTGGCGAAGTCTGGAAAGCGCGTTGGGCCAAGGAACCGGTGGAACTCTGGACAATCGTAATGGATGGGGATTCAACGAAGGCGCAGGCAGAGGCGTTATTCAAGCGTGCGGGTGTCAAGTGGGAAACCTTTATGCCGGCCAGCGAAACCGACCGGGAACTGATCTTCAATTCGATTGATCCCAGGTGGAAAGACAAGGTTCCCCACTTTGTCTTCTTTGATCCCCAGGGGGAGCGCCACATGATCCGTTCCGGGTATTTTCCCGGTAAAAGGCTGGATCACAGCCTGACCCGGATGACTGGGCGTAAGGCGGAGGGGATACGCGCCGAAGAACAGCGTTTGCTGAACGAAGCGTGGGAGGCTGATGTGGAAGAGGGCAGGGTTGAGCGCGCCAGGAAAAAATAGCAGTTTGAGTCGGTATTCGTCTTGGCGCATACTGCGACCGTCCCGGACGAAGTTCTGGGACTCTGGAGGGTTGGCCGAGTGGTTTAAGGCAGCGGTCTTGAAAACCGCCAGGGTCGCAAGGCCCTCGTGAGTTCGAATCTCACACCCTCCGCCAAAAGAGACGATCGCCGTTTTCCGCCCAGAACGAGAACGGTTTTCTATAGTCACCGCGCAGGGTTGCGCCGTCGAGC